>DLME01000247.1 GCA_002479215.1 Syntrophaceae bacterium UBA7544 | reverse complement strand
CACATTTTTAGAGGTTGCCTTTAATTATGGTATTAATTCACAAGAGTTCGACCGTGATAAGATCAAGGAATTACTCAAAGAAAGTATTGATTACGGTTTTTTTTGGGATTTTATTAGACACAAATTAAAAGAACGAAAAAGACAGGTCGTTGACGAGGATTTATTGCTCAATTTAATTGCCCTTAAAAAGGACCTTAGGCCTTCTGAAAAAACATACATTTTAATTGAGAGGTGCCTTTTCCTTAAATTTTTGGAGGATAAGAATTTCCTTGAACCCCAAACTCTTCTAAATATTCTTAAGAATGAGAAAGCGGAAGAGTTACTAAGAAAATTTGATGAAATAAACTCTGCTTTGAATGGGGACATTTTCTCCCAGGACATATTCACCAGTAAAGATGTACCTCAAAGCACACTTTCTCGTTTATATAATTTTTTTACAAGTGATTATAGGAAACAAATTCAACTTTTCCCTTATCGATTTGACATCCTGCCGATAGAATTACTAAGTAACATATATGAGGCATTTCTGAAAATTGAACAAAAGATAAGCAGCGGAATTTATTATACGCCACCAGTTCTTGCCGATTTAATCTTGAATGAAACCCTGAATTCCTATTTGAAAAAAGATCGTCTCCCTACATGTATCGATTTTTCATGTGGTTCAGGTGTCTTTCTTGTCGAGGCCTTCCAAAGACTAATTGAAAAGAATGGTTGTCATTCTGATTTCGAAGCGAAAAAGGACATCTTAAAAGCATGTATTTTTGGCGTTGAAAAAGACGAAGTCGCTGCGAGGATCACAATCTTTAGTCTTTACTTGAAGTTATTAGAAGGCGAAGATCCCAATGTTCTGAGAAAATCTATTAGATCCGGGAGGACAAAATTTCCCAAATTATTCGGGAAAAATATTCTCAATCAAAATACGCTCTTTGATGATCTACAATTTAGAAATGAGGATGGCAAAAAGTTTGATAAGTTTGATGTAATAGTTGGCAATCCTCCATGGGGAGTTAACCCTTTTGAAGATCAAGTACATAATGACTTTCATAAAATGAATCTTTCCGAAGACAAACAAATGGCGGTCAATGATTACCAAAGCTCACAGTACTTTATTTTAAAGGCTGAAGACTTCATGCATGAGAACTCCATGGCTGGAATCGTTACGAATAATTCAAATTTTCTGGCTACTAAGGGGCATCCTTTTAGACAAAGAATTCTCAAAGGCTACGACATAGGCACTTTCTATGACCTTAAAGAATGTAATTCTATACTATTTAAAAAAAGGCAATTAGAGGAGATTGAACTCGGAGCAGACGAACCCCCAGCGGTCTTGATATTCAAGAAAAAAGGCAATTCTATCAATAAAACCATGAAATACATAACTCCCTTGTTAGATAATCTCTCTAAGCTACTGAAGATTATTGTCATAAAGAATTCAGAAATAAAAAGTGTTCCCCTAAATTTATTTGACGATGATATTCTATGGAGGGTTTTAGCTGTTGGGGATGTTGACGACTATAATCTAATCGCAAAATTAAAGGAGCAGAAAGGAAATGGCAATCTTAAAGGTTCTTATAGATTTCAAGTGACATCGAGGGGCACAAAATCATGGAAAAACGTTGATTACGTGGATAAAGACTGTATCGAACACTTTATGTTGACGGGTACTCAGAAAATTCGGCCAGAAGGAGTTTCAATAAGGAGAGAGGGGAGTGATCGATACTCTGAAAAAAAATTGTTAATCAAGCGGTATGTTGGAAATGACGTTAGGATTAAGGCCGCCTATGATGATAACGGATACCGTTTTAAAGAGAATTTGTTAGCATTGTTTTTTGACAATACATACGACTATAGAATCCTTTTAGCTTTATATAATTCCTCTATTATTAGCTATTTTTTGTCTTTAAATTCCGCTCAAATTGGGAAAGGGACTTTTGATATGGTTCACGCAAATGAAATTGAAAGTGCTCCTATCCCCGCAGACAAAAATATTTCGCCTCAGCTGAAATCGACCCTCATTAAAATTGTTAATTCTGTATATCAAAGTAAACATGCCTCGAAGGACGTGCTCCATAAAATGGATGAAGTGATATTTGATGTTTATCATCTGAAGGATTTTGAAAAGCAAAGAATACGTGATTTCTTTGGAGTGCGAGAAAGGAAAAGTGAAAGAAGTTGTCTGGTCAATAGTGATGATTTCGAGAGATACTTCAAACGATTTAGCGACGTATTCGGTTTCGTTTTAAGGGAGGGCAGCTTATTAGATGCAAGTGCTTTTCGTTCCTGCATGATTGGTGCTGGAATTACTTTCTCCATTGTAGATGAAACATTAAAGAATCATAGGCTTATTGTGAATTCCAATTGTGACATTGGTAATGCTGTGAGGCATATTAAAAAAAGACAACTCGACCAATCTGAAAAAACAAACCTTTTGAAACAGGAAAAAATAAAATTATATGACAAAAATAGTTTAACTATCGTGAAAAGCAATGAATACAAAGATTGGACAGAAACTGAAGCCATTAAGGATGCAAACGAGGAAATTCAGCTCTTTCTAGAAAGTTTGCCAGAGGGATAATTCTCTTGCAGGAAGATTTTTTTACGAATCTTAGACAAATTTGGAGTAGATATTCATCGCAGAGAGAAATCGAAGAGTTGTGTTTTAAAGCGATGATTGATTCATACGATCGAGTAAGGCTTATAACAGGAATATCTTCTCTTAATGAGAATGGGATAAGGGATAAATTTGTTATTGATTTGGAAGATCTGAGCGGAATACTTAAACATTCATTAGAGAATTGCATTATTAGAATAATACCTGAAAGCCACAATGCCCATACGAGAAAAAGGACAGACATCGAGTTTTTTCTACCCTTTAATAAACGAAGCCTGATTTTCGAATGTAAAAAACTTTCTTCGGCTGAAAGACGATACTTAAATGATGGTCTTTTGAGATTTGTAGAATTGGTCTATGCTCAAAATGAAAAAGATGCTGCTATGGTAGGTTTTGTAGTAAGCAAGAATCTCAAAGGAATCATTAAGAAGCTAAAGGAAATGGTTGGTAAGTTCCATATTATCCGACTCTACAATAGGCAAGTTCTTGGATATGAATATTCCTTCCAATCACTGCATCGACGCCTGAATACTTCAGAAATACTAATTTCACATCTATTTTTTCACTTTAATTGAAGAGTTAAATATGGGTAGAAAGATTTGGTGTCCAGATTCCAACGAAGATATAAATCTAGATGAAGATTCAGTAAAAGGGTCGGGACTTGACACGAGGGGTCTATCGTCGGCAAGAAACAGGAGATGGTAATTACGCAGAAAGAATCAAAAGCGTTCTTTATATAATTTATCAATAGAGAGAGGGATTTATTTATGTCGAAGGTAATATGTAAGAATGAGGATTGCAATAGAGAGGTTGTCATTAGCAGGTGCGTAGGTTTGAACAAACTAAGGGATCAATGCGGAAATTGGGTCCTTGGTGATAAAAGAGGTTTTTGTTCCGAGCATACGGACGGGGTATTTAGAAAACCCCCTTGTCCGCATTGTCATAGGGAATTAATTTTTAATTTGCCGGATGGATGGTAAGACTGCGAAACTGACCCTTAAATTTGAAGATGCCTTAACAAAGTTTTACAGCCAGATCAGGAGGGCTCACGGGTGGTGTCCATAAAATTATAAGAATCTTAAAAGAGATTTAGGTCATCCGTAAAAAAGTTGGCCCTGGTTCAATTTCAAATTTCAGATTGCAGATTTCA
>DLME01000061.1 GCA_002479215.1 Syntrophaceae bacterium UBA7544 | reverse complement strand
GACACTGTTCTGGAAATATTGGCGGCGAGCGATTGTAACGTATTTTTGTTTGTTGGCCGGCGCCGGTTTAGCTCTCGTGATTCCTAGCCTCACCGGCCAGGCTATTAATCTCGCATTAGGCACGAAGCAAACACACGCATTGGTCATCACTGCTCTGTTAATCGGCGGAGCAGGTATATTAGGAAGTGTCTTCGCCTATTTTCAAAGCTATAATGGTGAATATCTTTCTCAGAAAGTTGCTTATGACCTGCGCAACAAGTTGTACAACCAATTGCAAACTTTGAGTTATGCGTTTCATGATCGTTCTCAGACTGGTCAACTGATGTCAAGGGCAACTTCAGACATTGAAGCCATCCGAGGATTTATTGGGTTCGCTTTACTCAGAGGAGTCTATCTTTTAGTTTTATTAGTTGCTATCACTGTTCTCCTCTTTACCTTAAACTGGAAACTGGCGTTGATCGGTCTAAGTGTGATACCTTTTATTTCTTTATTAACCATTGTTATTAACCGGACGCTACGCCTTTACTGGATGAAGATTCAGCAAGGACTTGGAAGCTTGGGTACCATCATTCAAGAAAACCTGGTCGGAGCAAAAGTGGTCAGGGCATTTGCGCGAGAGGATTTTGAAAGTAAAAAATTCCGGCATCAGGCTGAAGAAATATATAACTTGGAAATCGGGGCCAATAACCTTCTGGCAACCAACAGCCCACTGATGAGTTTCGCTATTCTTCTCGCCATGGGCGGAGTTCTATGGTATGGGGGAACACAGGTTATCTCAGGAGTAATCACGCAGGGAGAACTGGTTGAATTCCTGCTGTACCTGGTCATGCTTTCAATGCCAATCCGTATGCTGGGATGGCTGACAATACTATTTTCCAGAGCCAGCGCCTCGGGCAAGCGAATTTTTGAAATTCTGGATCAGTCCTCTCCCGTCAATGAAAAACCAGACGCAAAGGAACTTAAGGATGTCAAAGGGGATGTCGTTTTCGAGAATGTTTCATTCGGTTATGATTCGCAAGGTAGTACGCTCAAGAACGTCAACTTCGAGGCAAAACGCGGCCAGATAATAGCGCTCGTCGGAGCAAGTGGCAGCGGGAAATCTACTATTGCCAATCTTATACCCAGGTTCTATGACGTTACATCCGGTCGGATCACCATCGATGGGGTCGATGTGCGGGATGCGACACTCGCTTCTCTAAGACGCAATATCGGTACGGTTCATCAGGACACTTTCCTGTTCTCGGCCACGATTCGTGAAAATATTGCATATGGCAAACCCAATGCCACTTTGGAAGAGATTATTGCAGCCGCCAAACAGGCGCATCTGCACGATTTTATCAATGGATTGCCGGCTGGTTATGAGACATGGGTAGGGGAGCGGGGCATTACTCTCTCCGGAGGGCAAAAACAAAGACTGGCAATCGCACGAACTTTGCTGCTCAACACGCATATTCTGATTATGGATGACTCTACCTCGAGCGTAGATCCGGAGACTGAACATGAAATACAACAGACCCTTGCAGAATTGCCTGCGGGGAGAACGACCTTGATTATCGCCCACAGGCTGCGTTCCGTGCAGCAAGCTGATCTGATTCTTGTGCTGGAAAATGGTCAGATTGTCGAACGGGGAAAACACGAAGAACTACTTGCCCGGGGAGGTATTTATAAACAACTTTATAATTTACAATTCCAAAATCAGGAGCCACCGGCAATTGTTAATGTTCCTTCGATAATGCCTGAACAAACCGGCCCCATTTCTCAAGAAATAGAGCACCGAACATCAGTTAATACCGAGCAGAAATTGGACGGTAGTCTGTCAAAGTCTGATGATGTTATCTTCGGTAAGCCTTATGACTCACGTGTTGTGTCGAGAATGGTAAAATATTTTGCTCCGTACAAGGTCGCGCTTCCTCTCACGATTGCGGCCACGCTACTATACACTTTTACTATCGTTGCCAATCCTTTCTTGGTTGGCATGGCGGAAAACAAATACATCGTCGTCGGCAATATCCAGGGTTTAAAACTCATCATGCTGCTTTTCCTCGGTAACGCCATTCTTTTCTGGGCTTCATATTACACGCAGATACGAGCCGAGGCAAAATTGGGCCAGAGCATTTTACTTAACCTACGAAGCCAGGTGTTCGACCATGTTCAGCGCCTTTCTGTAAAATTCTTCGATAAGAATGAGGTTGGACGTATTATGTCCCGCATCCAGAATGATGTGGGAGAACTTGGGGATTTTCTGGATTCAGGCGCATTCTGGGTGACCGGTGAGATCGTCACCCTGGTAGCAATTATGGTCACTTTATTTTTTATGGACGTGCGTTTAGCAATCATCTCCGTTGCGGTGATCCCATTCCTCCTGATATTCTTGTTTTTCTGGCAGAGATGGGCTCGGCGTTCTTTCATAAAGGTCAGGCAGGCAATTTCTGCGGTGAATGCCTCTCTGCAGGAAAATATCGCGGGAGTGAGGGCTATTCAAAGCCTTTCCCGCGAGGACCTCAACTCCCAACAGTTTGAGCAAGTTAACAACGCGCATTTTGAAGCTAATATGCAATCCGTGAGATTTTCAGCCGGAATGACGCCAGTCGTGGAACTGCTTGTAGCGATGGCGACATCGCTCATAGTTCTGTTTGGAGGGGAAAGAGTTCTGGGCGGTACTTTGCTCGTCGGTACTTTACTCGCTTTCATCCTTTACATCCAGAATTTTTTTGACCCGATACGCTCAATGACAATGGAGTACACACAGCTCCAAAGAGCAATGGCATCAGGCTCACGTGTGTTTGAACTTATTGACGTTAAACCTGAGGTTGTAGATAGTTTAGACAGCATTAAAGTCAGCCGTTTGCAGGGAGATATTGTTTTCGAAAATGTTCGTTTTGGTTATGAACCGGAAGTTGAAATCCTTCACGATGTCAACTTCCATATTTCACCAGGTAGCACGGTGGCACTTGTCGGACCGACCGGCGCTGGTAAAACCACGATTGTCAGCTTGATAGCTCGTTTTTATGATGTGACAGGAGGAAGTATCCAAATTGATGGTCATGATATCCGACGGCTTGAAAAAGCATCCTATCGGAGTCAAATTGGACTAGTGCTCCAGGACCCGTTCCTTTTTTCTGGTTCGGTCAAAGAAAATATCCGTTACGGCAATCTGGAAGCAAACGATGAACAAGTAATCACAGCGGCCAGAACAGTGGGTGCTCACGATTTCATAACAAAAATGGAAAAAGGCTATAACACCGAAGTGCAGGAGCGCGGACAAAACCTGAGCATGGGGCAACGTCAATTAATCAGCCTCGCCAGGGCATTACTTGTAAATCCGGTGATTCTGCTTTTGGATGAAGCAACAGCGAATATTGATTCGCAGAGCGAATATGTTATGCAACAAGGTTTAGCTGAATTGATGAAAGGGCGAACAACTGTTGTTATTGCTCACCGATTATCAACAATTAAAAATGCTGATAGCATCCTTGTGCTGGATAAAGGCAGGATCATCGAAAATGGTAATCATCAAGAGCTCTTGACCAAGGGTGGTCTCTACGCCCGACTTTACGAAATGACATATCGTGGCCAAACATCAAAAATGTAATAGGCAACAAGTACGTAGATAAGAAAATGCAGGTTCTGTGGATGCCGGAGTATGGAGTGCAGTTACTTGATAATAAATAAGGCGGGCTAATGCGCTTCTTTGTTTTAAGAGCTACGTGTTATTTATGCAACGATTCAATTTCTGTTTAACGAACTTAATTTACGAACGCCACGTTTCCAGTGAATTTTGGAACAATTGCAGTGCTGCTTCCAAATGGCGATCCTGGACAGGTTCGAACTCGGCCCTGGCCATAGCTTCAGGGACCCTGCGTAGGTAGTCTTTAACCCGGATATCCCGCCGAAGGGGTGTATTTATGTATCTTTCCACGATGTCGACCATGGCTGAAAGATAATGTTCGCGGCTTTCTAATGATACATTCAACTCAGGGTTATATGAACGTGCCAATTTTAGCCATTGGTCAAAGTATTGCGGCAGATGCTTTAGTTCGCCCTTTGCATCCAGACTTCGGGAGAAAAGACTCAGCATATCCTGCCTTTTAATTGCCTCGACTTTTATGACCAGCGCAAAACGACTCATTACGGTGGGCCGCATGCCGATGTCCATTTGCGGGTTTCCTGAAAAGATATCACCTTCAGGATTGGCGAAAGCAAGCATGGTGAAATGACTTTCAATAGTTTCATGTACTCTTCCTGAGTGAACATCGCACCTACCATTTGAAAGGAGCTCCAAACAGTAGCTCAGGTCAACCGGATCAATCTTGTCAAACTCATCGACAAGGACAGTCTTCCCATCAGAGAACGCCAGCACGCCAGGCTCACCACTGTTTCTATTAGAGACGAGTCCCGCGCGTGTCGCATTCCCTCCGACGGAGGTAAGCCCGGTGAAGTTGCGCAGTAGGATATCACGGGCCAATGTCTTGGCCGAGGCAGGCTCGCCAACAACTAAAACGTGCACGGGTTCTCTGGGAGCTGCGAACAGACCGGCGGCTAAAGCCTGTTTCATGACTTCTTGCCCGTGAATCTCTTCAAATACAGTTTGCCAAAAGCCCGTAAACCCTCGTTCCCTGGTAAAAGAACGAACCTGATCTTCCGGTAATGTTATGCCTTTCTGTTCCTTTTCTCGTTGTGTTTTCTGTTGAAGCCTTTCTGCCAATTTTTGAGCTTCGATAATCAACCTTGCGAAATCTTGTTGAATTGACGGTGTGTGACCCTCCAGATGAAGCCTGCAGAAATATTTGCTATGGCAAGAACACCGGTCTGTTGCCATTTCCCCACACTGGCTATAAGTGGAAGGGTCGTAATATGAACATGGCTGGGGTGGTCTGGACTCCAGTTGTCGAAGAAATATCCTAGTGTCTAAAACTTCAAATTTGCAATTGCCATAAGCTGGATTATCTTTTGCACCTAACATACCCTTAACGGCTGCGATGATGCCACGCGACGTTCGATCAACCTCGACCTTGATAACATCTTCACTGACGGAGAGTGACTGTACGTGTTTAACTGTTAAGATATTTTGAGAACGCATAATCAGCGCCTCACCCTTACTTTTGCCCATACCTAAGTCGCTGCTGTTACTCAGCGCTATCTGTTCCAGTGTGGAAATCCCCATAGCTTCTAATTGAGCAATTTCCTTCGGGCTGGGATGTAATGGCTCTAAACCTTCTTGCGAAGCATCATTTTTCTGCATATCCATATTATCTTATCAAACCATGACTGGGTGCTTTCCTTGCATTTTATTCTGAGGTTTCGCGATTTGATCAGCTTTCTCTTTTTGCTTGACGATTTTAATTATCTGGTATTCCCATTTCATGGGCGCAGCATTCCTCGGAAACTATCGGCGTCTAACACGCAGCCGAACGTAATTAGCCTAATCCTCCAGATCCTTTTTGATTTGCATAAACTGATCCTTGTTGATTTCACCCTTGGCATACCGCTCTTTGGCAATATCAAGCGGTGTTTGGTTTGTTATGTAATTATGATGACCGATTGCATGAACAAACGCCCAGACCACTAAAACAATAAAAGCTATACCCACGAAAGATGTGAGTAAACCGCCCCACCAGCCCCATCCTAATGCATAATTATACCTCATGTAAACACCTCCTGGTCCAATGTAAAGTTTACAATTTTCCTTCCAATAATGCATGTGATTGAAGTCGCTACTGCTGCGGGATTCAGTTACCCACTAACAATCATTTTGTGGGATTGACCTGATTGACACTTCCTTAAGGCAGTAGTAGAATCAAGTCACTTTTACCCTTGACAGGACTAGAAATGGGACCAAAGTTATGCAGGCCAATTAAAAGAGAATTCATCAGTCGGTAAAAGAAAACAGGATGGAACACGTGCTGAATGCTATTGACTGGTTCATGTACTAGTGTCGGGTAACGATGGCGATTTTGCTACTCGGTACGTTTATAATACACCATCTGATTGTTGGCTTTGCAGTCATACCAGGACAAGCGTTCAAAAGACCTGATATTTAATAGCTTTAAGGAGGGCGGCTTACCATGCCAAATTATGCTTATGATCATGTCCATCTTATCTCCTCTGACCCGGTTAAGGCAGCCGAATTTTATGAGAAAGCCTTTGGGGCTAAAAGAACGAATATAAGCACACATGCGGATGGCGCCATCTCGGTTATGCTCAGTCTAACTGGAACCAAACTTCTTATCCAAAGTCCGCGGACCAGCGATACGAGGACTCTTCTGGATTCACCACAGAAATACTTTGGGCTTGAACACTGGGGCATAACGACAGACAATTTGGATGAGACCGTAACAAACCTTAAGTCAATGGGTGTTCAGTTGATTCAAGAAATAACGCGGTTTCCTGGGCTGAGTATCGCCTATATTATGGCACCAGATAACGTGATCGTCGAAATTATGGAGAGAAAATAGCATAAGATAAGAGTGTAAACATGACAACGCACCCACACACATATCCAAATATGACTTTTGACCGACCACTTTACAGTTCAAATAAGTTGATTTGGCCAAGTCAATAACCATTTTGTTCCCATATCTATTGTGCCTGTAACTCCAACTGGAATCATCGATTATTGCTCTCTTATGACAATTCGTTTGTTTCATACAGGAAGGTTAAAGAGTTCGATACAATACCAGGCAAATGATAATCCAGAGAATGAGCAGCACAACAATAATCCCATCCATGAGTTTACTTCTAGAAAGGAAGTGCAATAATACTATAATGGCAGACCCCAATAGCCAAATGCCAAAAGTTAAGAAAGCTTTACCTATCTTCACGGCATCATTCTATAATATGCACAGCTTAGAATCAACCAAAAGAAAATTTAGTCACGCAATTATAAGTCTTGTTCTTTAATAAATGAAAGAGGATGTCTCACAGCAAAAAAGCCAGGCTTTCGCAGGCAATCGGCCGGTTTTTCGGAACGAAGCAGGACACCTTTCGGAGCTGAGGTGATTCGGACCGTTACGCTCAAGGCGATTTCACATTGGTAAGTCAGGGCCTTCGTGCCCAACTACTTCAGTTTCAATTCTTTTAGGACAATCCTCTTTTGTGATATCACAAAATTTGCACTCTGGGTAACTCGGTGACCTCTCTGGCTCATTCGATGAGTTGGCGTAGAGCGTGTTATGTTTTCTTCAATGACTTCCTCAGTAAGACATGGATAAAGCGGAGTTTGGTCCTGACCATTTGAAAGTTCCCATATTCTCATTCCATCCGGTCCAAATTGTGCTTGTAAAGGACC
>DLME01000298.1:3054-4289 GCA_002479215.1 Syntrophaceae bacterium UBA7544 | reverse complement strand
CATTGTTTCTGTTTTATATTGTTCATATTTACCATCACGGGCTGCTTTTGCAGTTTTAGCCAACAAAGCTGAGCGTTCTTGTTCGGTCATAGGACTAAACCTCATGGCTGCAGCCAAAGCTTGCCGCAGAAGTTTAAGTGATTGACACCCAGTAATGGTAACGCTTACTGGCAGGCTCATAGCGTAACGAAGACATTCTGTCGGAGTCACGGTATCGCTCTCTAAAATCCTCCCGGATCCCATTGGTTTCATGCCTACAACGCCGATGTTGTTTTTCAGAGCCACCGGTAAAACCTTTTTTTCGAAGCTTTCAAAGTGAGCATCCATGACATTAAGTGGCATCTGAACTGTGTCAAATATGAAACCGTTGTCCATGGCCGTTTGCATCATCTTCAGATGGATATCAGGGCTCTTGTGACCGGTGAACCCGATGTAACGAACCTTGCCGGCTTTTCTAGCCGCCAGTAGCGCTTCCATTGAGCCACCGGGACTAAAAATCTTTTCCGGGTCCGTTATTCGAATCACTTCGTGGAATTGCAGCAGGTCGACGGTGTCGGTTTGCAGTCTTTGCAAGGATTCATCAAGCTGTTTTGTCGCCGCTTGGAAAGTGTGCCCATCAATCTTAGTCATGAGGAAGACCCTATTTCTGTATCCGTCGCGAAGGGCTTTCCCCATTCTAATTTCGCTGACTCCATCATTATAGTCCCAGCTATTATCCATGAAATTGATACCATTATCAATGGCGCTTCGTATTATCCGTATGCTGTCATTTTCATTTTTCTGAGTGCCGACGTGGAACCCGCCTAACCCGACGACGGATACTTTCTCACCGGTATGTCCTAAAATACGATAAGGCATTTCTGAATTTTGATGTGTCGTCATTTGATGATCTCCAACTTTAATTTTCTTTCCCGGAGTTGTTTGTCTTGTTCTTCGCACTCTAATGTCAGGAAAATCCAGCTTTAACAAAATCATACAAGAGGTTAAGATTAACCGCAAGGGAAAAGTTTCAGTTTTTCTGGCAATTGTGTCATTTTATGGGCGATTTACATCTTTAGGAGTGAGACAATGGATTTTTCTGGATGAGACAAGATAACCACAGGTCCTTTTGCCAGTCGCTATAGATTATATTACAATTTCATTAGCATGATTTCCCGAATAAACTTCTTTTGAGCGGTAAAAGAAAGGAAGAGAGACATGAAATATCGTAAGTTTGGCAAATTGGAGTGGGAGGT
>DLME01000298.1:2613-2994 GCA_002479215.1 Syntrophaceae bacterium UBA7544 | reverse complement strand
TCAGCATTGGGATTCGGGGGAATGCGGTTCCCGATATTGAATAATAACTTCGGGAATGTCAATGAGCCTGAAGCCATCCGCATGATGCGCTACGCCTTCGACCAAGGCGTTAATTATGTTGATTCAGCCTGGGGCTATCATCACGGCAACAGCGAGGTAGTCATCGGTAAGGCCCTGCAGGATGGTTACAGGAAAAAAGTAAGGATTGCCACCAAACTGCCGTGCTTTGAAGTCAAATCCTATGAAGATTTCGACCGGCTTCTAGACGAACAAGCAAAAAGGTTACAAACCGAAAAAATTGATTTCTATCTTTTACATGGTCTTAATCGAAGAGAATGGCCCAAAGTGCGCGACCTTGGCGTGATTAAGTGGGCAGAAAGT
>DLME01000298.1:911-2505 GCA_002479215.1 Syntrophaceae bacterium UBA7544 | reverse complement strand
CAGGAAATTGTAGATGCTTATGATAATTGGACGTTATGCCAATTTCAATACAACTATATGGATGAGGAGTTTCAGGCAGGTACACGGGGATTACATTATGCTCATCGTAAAGGGTTAGCGGTCGTTGTAATGGAACCGCTCAGAGCAGGCCGACTCGCCAGACCCCCGGAAAAAGTGGCCAAGGTATGGGCTAATGCGCCAGCGCATGGGACGCCGCAAGAATGGGGACTGCGCTGGGTTTGGAATCATCCGGAAGTGACCGTTGTTCTCAGTGGCATGAGCACCATGGGGCAGGTGATAGAAAACGTCGCTTATACTGAACATTCCCAACCAAGCAACCTGACCGCTGACGAACTGGCTCTAATCGAACGAGTCCGTGAAGCCTATTTTTCATTGAATCAAGTGTCATGTACTGCTTGCCGGTATTGCATGCCCTGTCCTAATGGCGTGGATATCCCCCGTATATTTGAGTTATACAATGATGCAATAATTTATGCTGACAGCCGTCATCCAAAATGGGCATACAGCGTTAATAGTCCGGGAATTTTAAAAGCGGAAAATCGCGCTGACAAATGTATTAAGTGCGATCAGTGCCTGGAAAAATGCCCTCAAAAATTGCCCATTCCGGAATTGCTGGAGAAAGCGCATGCATTCCTAACTGAAAAATAGACACTCGTTGCTACTGCATATTCGCAAATTTAATTGAATTGATTCACTGCACCTACGAAACATCCTGTTTTTCTATTCTCTATTATGTGTGCAAGTTTCTATATTGTTCGGTTTGTGGATTCATTCGCTCTCTAATGGCAAAGTAAACTTTTTCAGCAGTAGCTTTCGGCATGATGCTGAAATCAGTATTCATTTTCTTTAACTGCTCGTGTTTCCGTCTTATTTCACCTGTCCAATAATCAATTTGTAGGTTGGTGTACTTTTCTTGGTAAATATCCCTAAGCATTACTTCCGCAGCATTTAAGTAAGATCCATTCTCGATTAAATCAATGGCAGGGTGACTCATCTGTTCTCCTTCTTATCTTTCACTCCGCACCAATCTTCCTCGCTGTACAAACATCGGCTGGTACAAACGCAATTGATATTATGCGGACTGCTTTTTCTCTAGCGTTAAAGTGTTGCGATTAATGATGCGATCAGTTAAAGCTCTCTGATCTTCAGGTGATAAACCTAAAAACGCTTGCCAGAAAACTTCTGCCTGGGGACTAACAGTCTCTGATTCTTTTTCGGGTTGAATCACAAGTGATTGAGATGTTTGGGTTTGACCCATTAAACCCCATCCTCTAGGTGCATAAAATCTACTTCCACTGCTAATGACTTTGCCATAGAGTCCCAATAGTCGGCTTACCTTTTGCTTGACTAAAATTGATTCCGCTGAATTTTCTTCAAGTGGAGCAAACCATTTATTTAAAACCGGTTCTGCTACACGCCCACCTAATTCGGAATGTTCTCTTATGTACTCAAGTCCAGTCAAACCTTTAAATCGAATGAACCTGCCAGGCCCAACAGCATCTAATTCAGGCACATAATACCACGTTTTAAAAAAGCGAATTTGTTCTCTGAGCCGTCTACCACGTTCCAATGC
>DLME01000298.1:0-769 GCA_002479215.1 Syntrophaceae bacterium UBA7544 | reverse complement strand
TCTTTTCTCCTGTTGACACTTACTTACATGTTGATATTTATGCATGGTCCGTAACAGCATTATAAATCTGCACCGATGACGTTTCAATGACCGGACTAACAGCTGTGTTTGGCCAATAACAAAACAATAATTTACGTTGGCACGTCTTGGGCAGTCAAACAATTCCAGGGTAGAATATTCAGAATCCGTCTCTTGACTTCAGTTATCTGCCGAATTAGAGTAACTATAAATACTTCTGTTGAAAATAGAATTGGGGGGTAGCAATGTACTCCAAAAACATAGCAGTTAAATGTCCTTATTGTGGTGCTGAATTTTCAATACCTGTTGGGGCCAGATACAAAAGTGCTGAGGCGATTGCCATCGCCTGTCGCTGCTTGTAATCGGGATACTGGTGCTCTTGATACGGAATATTAATATAATGGCCTGAACTACCGGTATGCATTTTGAAGCGGTACCGGTTAGCCCGGCTGTTCGAGGCCTTTCTCTTCTTTAAATTGCATCCGGTAAAATGAACTGTACAGGCCGTTCATGGCCATCAATTGTTCGTGCGTGCCTTTCTCCACAATTTGCCCATGGTCGATGACCAAAATCTCATCGCATAATCTGATTGTCGAAAGCCGGTGTGCGATAATTATTGCCATCCTGTTTGCCAACAGGTTCTTCAAGGCATTCTGAATTACCAGTTCCGTGTACGGATCAATACTGGAAGTAGCCTCATCAAGAATCAACAGTTTCGGGTTCATCAACAGGCTTCTGGCAAAACTGATGA
>DLME01000093.1 GCA_002479215.1 Syntrophaceae bacterium UBA7544 | reverse complement strand
ATTTCCGCATCTTCCCTGGCCAGTGCTTCCTGTCTTGCTTTTTCTTCCGCTTCCGCTTCCGCTTTGGCTTTAGCCTCGGCTTTTGTCTTTTTAGCTGCTTCTTCTCTGGCTAGCGCTTCCTGTCTTGCTCTTTCTTCAGCTTCAGCTTTAGCCTTGGTTGCGGCTTTTGCTCTCATTTCCGCATTTTCCCTGGCTAGTGCTTCCTGTTCTGCCCTTTTTTCCGCTTCCGCTTTAGCTTTGGTTGCGGCTTTTGCTCTCATTTCCGCATCTTCCCTGGCCAGTGCTTCCTGTTCTGCTCTTTCTTCCGCTTCTTTTGCTTTACGTTGAGCTTCTTCGCGGGCAAATCTTTCGGCCTCGGTCTTGGCCTTGGCTTCTAATATAGCTCGCTTTTCAGCTGCTTCTAAAGCTTTCTTTTCCGCGTCTTCAGAAGATCTTTTTCCTGCATCATCCTTAACCTTAACCTCTAATTTCATGCGCGCTTCTTCCCGCATTTTTTCCAACTCAGCAACAGAAAGACTTGTGCGTGAACCAAAAGTTGCCAATGATTTAGATTTACCTGCCATTTCGGCTTTAGATTTATTTTCAAGCTTTGCTTTATTTTTTTCTTCTTCAGAAACTTTTTTTGCGATAGCAATTTTAGTTTGGACATCAGTGGCAGAAAAATCGGTGCGTTCACCAAAAGGCGACGATGAAGATGATTGCCTTTCTGTTTTCTGTCGTTGTCCGGATACTTGTACTTTTGATTCCAAGGGTGAGGTTTTGATTCCGAGAGCATCAAATATATTGTCGGCAATGGAATTTATATCCAAAGGCTTTTCCAAGTAACGGAAAATACCCATATTGCTGACGATTTCTTCAATTTTAGGTGTGCCGAAAGCCGTCATTAATATAACAGGAATTTTAGGATAGTTCCGGTTCATATAGGCCAGAAGCTCAAAGCCGTCCATTTTAGGCATGCTCAAGTCGGTAATAACCAGATCAATAGGAGATAATTTTAAGATTTTGACAGCTTCGGCTCCATTCGGAGCTGTTCGTAAATTGAAGTATTTTCTATAAGCGCTCAACCCGTCAGCAAGACTTAAAACAAAGCCTTCTTCATCATCGACGATTAGTACTTCCCCTACACGGGGTTGGCGTCCTTTCAGAAAATCGTCTTGAGGTAGAGTAGATATTTTTTGTTTAAGAACTTCAAAATTGCTTAATCCGTTTGTCATAATCCTCCAATAAACTAACAGTTTTTTGCTGATTCAGTATGCAAATCAGTAAATAAAAAAGAAGAAACAAATAAATTTGATTATGTTAAAAGCAATTGTTGTGCCAGAGTATTTTTTTTGATTATATCCCTTTGCCACAAAGGGTTTGCAGACTAGAGTGGTTTTGGAAAACTAACGATGAAGGTCAAAATGAATGGTTCATTCTGACCTAGCGCTAAGTAATTAAGTTGCTATTGGTCAGATTATAAATTTTTACTTTTCTCTTTAAAGTGGATAAAGAAATGCCCAGTGCCTTTGCTGTCTGAGAGTAATTTCCCCTATATTTTTCCAGCGTTTGTCCTATACATTGTTTTTCCATTATCTTCAGCGTTATAACTCCACTTTCTTTAATTCCGTGATTGCCAACTGCAGAAGATAAAAAGTTATGATTAATTCTGAGAAGTTGTGATGGTCTTAGAGAATGTCCACGTTGAATAATCAAAGATCTTTCTATCACGTTTTTTAACTCACGAACATTTCCCTGCCATTCATATTCTGTCAACTTATTGAGTTCGGAATCAGCCAGCCGGGTCTTGGTATCTCTAGCCATTTTATTAATAAAATATTCACATAATTTAGGAATATCTTGCTTTCTTTCTCTCAGCGGAGGAATGTGAATGCGTATAACGCTGAGCCGGTAGTAAAGGTCATCACGAAAAAGCTTATTTTTTATTGCCTCTTCGAGATCACTATTAGAAATGGCAATAATCCGGACATTGATAGGTTTAAATAATTCCCCGCCCACGCGACGAATTCGCTTTTCTTCCAGAACACCCAATAATTTCGATTGTAAATGAATGGGCATAGAACCGATTTCATCTAAAACAAGAGTTCCTCCATCGGCTAGTTCAAAAATTCCCCGGTGTAAAGATGTTGCACCGGTAAAAGCGCCTTTTTCCGAACCGAACAATTCTGCCTCGATAAGACTCTCCGGAAAAGCAGCGCAATTTGTTATAAGAAATAATTTTTTAGGTAGATTGCTTTTATAATGAATAGCGCGAGCCACAACATTTTTGCCTGTACCAGTTTCTCCCGTAATAAGAACCGGTGCGTCGCTGGCTGCGGCCAGGTCGATCATTTTACGTATTTCATCAAAAACTCCTTGACCGGAGATAAGATCTATTTCTTCGCTTTCTTTATTATCATGGTAGCTTTGTATTTGTTCGGTTTTTTCTAATTCTTGTGTACGAAAGGCCTGTCTCACTGTAAGTTCCAACTCAGCCATTTCAAAAGGTTTGGAAAGATAATCATGAGCGCCCACTTTAATTGCTTCTATGGCATTGCTGAAGCTGGGATAAGCCGTGACAAAAATAATTTTTGTCTGGTCGTTTTGTTGCAGTATGGAAGGGCAGAGGGCGACCCCTTCCGTATCAGGCAGCTTTTGATCCAGAATCACGACATCAATTTTTGTTTCAGTGCAGATTTTCAATCCATTTTTGCCGGTATTAGCAGTAATAACTTCTGTTGCTTCATCACTCAGGATATCCCGCACCGATTCACAAAAGATATCGTTATCGTCAATGATGAGAATCTTTCTTTTAGTTTTATTCATTTTTCTTACCCTCGGGAATGAACACGGTAGCTTTTGTTCCTACATCTTTCAGACTTTTTATTTCCATATGGCCCTTCATGAGAGTCACCATTTTTAAAGTAATCATCAAACCCAAACCGGTGCCTTGCGTCTTCGTTGTATAAAATGGTTTGAAAAGATTAGTTTGTTCTTCTTCGGACATACCGCAACCATTGTCTTCGACGGTAACAGCCACAAATCCGTCTTTTTTTTCAGCTCTAATGAAAATATTCGGATTTTCACAGTTTTTTAAAGCATCCGAAGCGTTGGTAATCAAATTAAGCATGACTTGGTGTAAAAGACGCTGGTCAGCGCTTATTTTTTCCACCGGGGGTACAATTAGTTTGCTGATTTTAATTCCTGATTGACTCAAATCGCTAGAGACCAACGAGATAAAACTGATTAAAAACTCTTCTAATATTATGTTTTGAATATTAGGATTTTCAAATATGCTAAAACTTTTTAGCGCCTGTAAAAGAAATTCGACGCGAGAAATTTCAGTCATAGCGCGATCAACAAATTTTTCTACTGCATTTGTCGAGTAATTATTAAGATTTTTTTTAAGAACGCTCAAGGTCATTTTAATGGAGTTAATGGGATTTCCCAACTCGTGCCGAATACCGGAAAAAATGTAGCTGATATTTTCCATTGAATTGACAGCTTCGGCAATTGATTCCAAACGGCTTCTTTCCGTAATGTCTCTAATGATGACCCAGATAAAGCGGTTGGAGATCATATAAGGCGTATAACCTAAAAGGCGATTTTTATACCACAAGGTATAGGCTTTACCTATAATTTCGTTGGGTGGAACCTTTCCATCCTCAGATAAAAGCAATGTCAGAAGAGCTCTATATCCGAGATTATCATCATTGTCTTGAAACAGGTCGGAGGCAAATTTATTTTTGAAAACAATTTCCTTCTCTTTTACACCCAAAATAACAATGCCTAAATCTATGGTTTCCATAATATAAGCATAAAGGCAATTGCCAGGACTTTTGTTATTTATTACAGGACAGTTGCTTTCTATTAAAAAATTATTCATAATAGTTACAAACTCTTTACAATTTGTTTAAGTTTATATAAAACATTATATCATAGAATAAAAAAACCGCCCAGATAACTTGACTTACCATTGGCGGTATTGCTACTTATTACGAGCCGTAGTTTTCCGTTCGATTTCTCAATAAGGGACAATGTTCTATTTGAAACTTATTTATTCAATATAAATAATTATTGGGAAAGTCAAGGATATTTTCATGAAAAAATTCAATAAATGCACTGCCTTCTGTATTATAATATTGGTTGTATTGGGAGGATTTATTTTGTATGCACCAAGGTTTTTACTTTACTCTTCAAAATATGAGAAAGCAGACTCAATCATTCTTCTTTTAGGGCCGGGTTTTAATGCCCGTAAAAAAGAAGCTTATAGATTAATGAATGAAGGAATGGCCGATTACCTGATTATTCCGGCCTATTACAGAGCTTATCGAATTTTTGAAAAAGGGCAAATGGAAAGCATGCCGCCGAATTTATTTCTGAATAGAAGCGACAAGAAAGATAATAATGCTCAAGCCCGCTTTTATGAGGATACACATTGGGAAATTATCGAGGCGCAAAAGATAATGTCTAATTATAAGTTAACTTCTGCAATATTAGTGAGTTCGCCTTATCACATGAGAAGAATCAAGTTAATCATCTCCAAAGTATTTGACACAAATAAAGGTAATTTTTATTTTGTTCCTACGCGTTACGAAAAAGCACCAGCGGATTACTGGGATCTGTCATTAGCAGATTGGAAAAAAGTCTCAATGGAATACGGTAAAATACTGTGGTTTATTCTTTACAGTGCATGGTCAAAATAAATTATGCATTCATTATATGCATTAATTGAAAAAAATCATAAAAAACCCCCCTTAAAGCA
>DLME01000254.1:11946-12124 GCA_002479215.1 Syntrophaceae bacterium UBA7544 | reverse complement strand
AGCAATTATACATTTTTTTGATTTGATTCTTTTTATTAAAAATGGATAAGATATATACAATGATTAGTATCCAGTTGGATAATAAGTATCCAGAGAAGTCGTCGATTATTTATTTTACAAGTCATTACCAATACCGGATGTTTTTTTCTTGTATTGTCAGTAAGCACTTCTTCCTGTA
>DLME01000254.1:0-11858 GCA_002479215.1 Syntrophaceae bacterium UBA7544 | reverse complement strand
AATGCAACATTTCACTCGGAAATCAATAAACACCTTTTTTTAAAAACCACATTCGATGACCACATCATCATTGACAAACAACGTCGTTTTTCTTATACTCGTTTCAATAAAAAGCAAGTTCTTATTATAAAGGATTAAGGGTAAAAAGATGATAACAACAACTACCAAAATTGGATCAATCACTTCCATGATTATTTTGATCATACTGGCCTTTTGCTGCCAGACTGCTATTGCCGGGGGCAAACCGTTCATCGAAACAAATAAGAAAATATATAATTATGGTGAAAAGATCAGGGTGCATTATTACAATTCGCCTGGCTATTCAGGAGATTGGATATGTATAGTACCGGCAGGCTCCCCGGACACTATAGCTGGGCACTATCAACACATACACAAGAGAGGGCGAGGTGTCCTGATTTTTAATTCTCCACGACCGGGAAGATACGAGGCACGGGCCTATTATAGTTACAGCCCCGCACGATACACGGTATCTGCCCGTTATGATTTCACAGTTAAATGAAGGCTTTTCTGCTCAATTTGGGCAGAAAAAGAGAAATTAAATAGATAGAGCACTGATACATTTCAACCAGTAATCTTCAGATTTATTTATTTTATTATATTGTGGAGTAGGTACAACAAATACTTTTTTTATCTCTTTCTTCCTGAAATGTTGTTTTTCTCATTTTCCCAATTCCTACAACATTTCAATCGGAAATAATCAAAAACTGCGGAACTATAACTTAACATGTGTTACAAGTATCGGTGGCAGTTCACTTCTATTTAACGCTTTCCATGGGATAAGCAGCGTCACTCCAGGCCTTGATCCCGCCGGGCTGACGATAGGCATTCGTATAGCCAAGCCGTGTGGCCCACATGGCTCCGTTGTGACTCCGCGTACATTCGGTGAAGCCACAATAAAAAACAATGATACGATTTTTGTTCGGTCCTAATACTTTCAGCATGTCGTTTTTCAATTTGTCGTCCAACTTGGTAATCTCCGGCCGCTGGATTTCCAGATGCACCGCACCGGGAATATGCTGTTTTTTATAACTAGCTTCTGGATTCGTATCCACGATCAACATGTCTTTCTTTTGCTCTATCCAAACCTTCAACTCAGCCGCAGTCATGATTTTATATGCCCCCCTTTCCACCTCCCGGGCAAATGTGACGGCAAACTTCTCGTTATCGATTTCCTTCGTCCACCAAGCAGCCAGGGCATTTCCCGCCAAGACGGTGAAACAAACCACCATCAGAACCGATATCCACAACTTTCTTATCATTGCTGTCTCTCCTCTCATAATCCATGAATCTTGCCATGGTTCTCCATATGAAGGTATGCTTATAGAACTATTTTAGATAAGTCAAATTCCAATACTGAACCGGAAATAGTTAGCAGCAGGTTCATCGTTACAAACGGTTATCATTGATTCTCTTTGATACAGACATTTATAGATGTGTAGGTGTAGTCAGTAGATTAACCAGTAAAAGGCTTCAATCTATTTAAAGTGGTATCTTTGCCCAGAATAGAAAAAACTTTATCCAACTCCGGCCCGGTTGTTTTGCCAGTTAGTGCCGTACGTTGCCCTCATTTTTATTTGCCTGTGCACTAATCAAATTATCGTTGTCACATTGCCTATATCTTGGTAATGGTCAATCGGTACGGTAGACTCATCGAGAGATTAGAACGATCAGAAGAGATAAAAGAATCATGAGGTGAGCGGCGATAACACCAAATTTATGTCGCTGGTAGAATTCGTTTGCCTTTTGAATCCACTCAAGGCCGCCGCACAATCGCCTGAAACGTTCAAGGCTCTCGTATTTCTTGTCATTGTCCGAGGCAAAATCGTTTTGAAACGCAAACATGGGATAAATGGCATAGAGGTGATCAGTCAAAGGCCTAAACAGGGTGTCGATGATAATCCCCTGCCAGGATTGATAAGCCACTGTTTCAGCGTAAGGTTTGTTTAAGCCATACGCATGCGCAAGGCTCTGGTAGCTGACTTTTTGTATGAACGGATTAGTCGTTTTCCGACTTGAGCGTATTAAGGCCCCCAAAAGCAGCACTTTCCAGTCCGGATGTTCCACCAGAAATTGAGTGCATTGCTTGAAGCGCTCAGAGTCAAAGCGGCCAAAAACGATGTCGTCTTCGAAAACAACGATCCTCTTTGCGCCAGTCTCCAAGCCTTTACGGAGGCAGGTTATGTGAGATTCATACATCCCCTGTTCGACATTGAAGGGATGACGCTGGACAATGACGAATTCAACTTTTCCGGTCAGTCCCACTTTGGCAAACGAGGCCGCAGCAGCCGGTCTTCACGCTCTTCCAAGGAGATGTAGTAGATGCGATCAAAAAAATCCCAGCCATTAGTCTCTTTCTTCACGGTATCCTCGATCAAGCGCCTTTTTCTTTGCCCTACTTCTATAATATGAGCATTGTGCCCTGTCAAGAAATGGCTGTCGAATTGCGGGAAAGCGGTTGCAGAAAAGGGAAGCCTCGTGTATTTAATCCAAGGATAAGGCTTTATGATTAGAAGAAAAATTGCCCAATACCTTGCCGGGAAGAAATTTATCATTAAGATACTGGAAAACCCGGCGGATCTCAGTGAATTCAAGGAACGTCCGACGCCGCGGTTGATCACCGGATTGATCTTGATGGGATTGAGTTATGTTATCGGCTGGCCGGCAGTGGCCGCTTTGGGCGTTCTGGCAGTCTGGCTGAAGGAGCCGCTGATCGCCGTCATCGGCTGCCCGACGACCTACGCTCTCTCCTATGTGGTCTTTATTATCGGCGCGTGGCTTGCACGCGCACCCCACTACATGGGGACACTGGCGAGATACACTATACAATTTTTCCTCAGAAAATTACTCTCCTAGCAGATTGACATACAACGCCGCATATGGTTTTTTTACGAAGTCGCAAGCTTCAATCTTTTTAAAGCTGCTTCTTTGCCTATTATCGCAAAAACTTTATCCAATTCCGGTCCAGTTGTTTTGCCGGTGAGCGCGGCGCGAATAGGCATAAAAAGTTCTTTACCTTTAGCGCCTGTTTTTTCTTTGGCGCATTTTATTGCCGCAGGATATAGCTCCTGTAAATTTTCCTTGGCAGTTTTCAAATATTCATTAAAAGCAATGATTACCTTACGCGCTTTTTCACTATCCAGAATTTTTCTCGCTTCTTCGGTCATTTCATATTTATCATTAAAAAATATATTTATGTAACTGCCTATTTCGGAAAGCGTGGTCAATTCAGTTTTTACTAGTTCAATAACCTGATTAAGCCACTTTGCATCAATAACGTCAGTTTTAAAACCTGCCTGTTGTAAAAATGGCCGCAACCTCTCGACTAAATCTTCCGTTTTACAATTTCTGATATAAATCGCATTGAGCCAGTGGAGTTTCTCTTCATCAAATATTGCTCCGCTTTTTGATGTTCTCTCCAGAGAAAAATATTTAACCATTTCTTCGCACGATAATATTTCCCGGCCTTCCGTAAAAGAACTTCCCAAAAGTGCCAGATAATTTATCAGCGCTTCCGGTAAAATACCCTGCTTGCGAAATTCACCTACAGAGACCGAACCGTGGCGTTTGCTGAGCTTGGCACGGTCTTTACCAAAGATTAAAGAATGATGCGCAAAAGTAGGAGGTTCAAAGCCGAAAGCCTTGTAAAGCATCATCTGCAAAGCAGTGTTGGAGAGATGATCTTCACCGCGGATGACATGTGTAATATTCATGAGATGGTCGTCAATGACTACGGCAAAATTATATGCAGGCATGCCGTTGGAACGCATTATGATAAAATCACCGATGGCTCCACCTTCAAATTTCATTGCTCCGCGGATTAAATCTTCAAATTCAATAACTTGCGGCTGAACTTTAAAGCGAAATGAAGGTCTTCTTCCCTCATTTTCCCGCTGTTTTCTCTCATCTCCCGTAAGATTTCTGCACTTACCCATGTAACGCGGCATGCGTTTGCTCAGAATCAATGCCTGTCGTTCATCTTCCAATTCTTTTTCCGTGCAGTAGCAGGGATAAACCAGATCCTCTTCCACAAGCTTCTGTAGATGATTCTTATATATATCTAAACGCTCGCTCTGTTTATATGGACCATAATACCCATTGGCATAAGAACTATCTATTTGGGGGCCTTCGTCCAAGTCCAAACCCAGCCATTTTAAATCTTCATACAAATTGATCTGATAAGAAAGAGCACTGCGCGATTCGTCGGTATCTTCGATACGCAAAATAAAAGCACCACCGGAATGACGGGCAAACATCCAGTTAAACAATGCGGTGCGCGCGTTGCCTACATGCAACTCTCCCGTGGGAGACGGCGCGAATCTTACTCTAATTTTTTTATTCATATTTTGCTTTTTATAATTGTAGCTACCGCAAAAACCGCCATGCCTTCGTCTCGGCCTACAAAGCCCATACTCTCATTAGTTTTAGCTTTGATGTTCACAGCAGTTTCAGTAATTTCCAAAGTGCGGGCAATATTAGACACCATTTGAGCGGCATAAGGCGCCAGTTTCGGTTTTTCCATGACAACAGTGGCATCAACGTTGTTAATTGAAAATCCCTTTACTTCGATTATTTTTTTTACTCTTTCCAGAAGAATTATGCCGGAAATATCTTTGTATGCGGCATCGGTGTCGGGAAAATGCCTGCCGATATCGCCACAACTCGCTGCGCCTAAAAGGGCGTCACAAATAGCGTGCAAGAGAGCATCGGCATCGGAATGTCCTTGCAGGCCTTTATTGAAAGGAATTTCCACTCCGCCTAAGATAAACTTTCGGCCATAGGCAAATCTGTGGCTATCGTAACCAAAACCATTGCGAAAATTCATTTCTCCACCTTTTTTTTTCATCAAAGCTTCTGCCATAATAAGATCTTCGGGAGTAGTAATCTTAATGTTTTCGTAAGAGCCGGCAATCATCTTTACCTTTGCGCCTATTTTCTCGGCCAAAGACGCGTCGTCTGTTCCATAATATTTGCCGCGGTAGGCAGCAGTATAAGCTTTTTTCAAAAGATCGAATTTAAAGGCCTGGGGAGTTTGTGTCAGCCACAAGTTTTGCCGCGGTATCGTTGCTGCAACTAAATTATTTTTTTTGGTTTCTTTTATTGTATCTTTGGCCTTCACACCGACGGATGCCGCGCCTGTGGTTTTCGCAGCAGCAACAACCTGATGAATCAATTCTTGAGTAACAAATGGTCGTACCGCATCATGGATGACCACAATATCAAATTCTCCGGAAATGGTGGCAAGTCCATTTCTTACGGAATCCTGACGCTCCTTGCCACCGGCAACGATATCCTTCACCTTTGCTAAACCATATTTATTAATTAATTGTTTTCGTGCTGATGGCACATCGTCGGGCGGTAAGACCAATATGATTTCATCGATTATTTCCGCTTGCTGAAATACTTTAAGGGTATGGACTAACACCGGCACGCCAGCTAAAAGCAAATACTGTTTTGCCTTTTGCGCTTTTAATCTTTTTCCCACGCCGCCGGCAGGAATGATGGCCACCGTCCTCATGAAAAGTCCTCAAAAAAGAAAAGCCCGGAATATAATTTTCCCGGGCTTATTTATCAAATGATATTTACCTTAAGCATTAAAGAAACCTCAGTTTGCCGCCTCTGAAGGAATCTTCGCGTTATGTTGATTTTTCTTATCCGCCGCTTCTTTTAATTCCGTGAAAATCATGCGGCCGGCGGTTGTCTGCAAAACACTGGTCACTACTACATCCACATTCATGTTAACCAGCTTTTGCGCGGCATCCACGATAATCATCGTTCCGTCATCCAGATAGCCGACACCCTGCCCTGCTTCTTTACCTTCGCGAATGATTTTGACGCTCATCTGCTCGCCTGGCAGTACCACCGGTTTCATGGCGTTGGCCAACTCATTAATATTCAAAACCCGAACGCCCTGTAATTCAGCTACCTTGTTCAAATTATAATCATTGGTCAGAAGTTTGGCGTTCATTTTTTTGGCCAGAGCCACCAACTTGCCGTCTACTCCTTTAATTTTCGGAAAATCCTGTTCAACTATATCAATGTTGATGTTCGTGCTTTTTTGCATGTGGTTTAGGATATCGAGTCCGCGCCTTCCCCGTGATCGTTTCATAGAATCCGAAGAATCAGCGACAAACTGCAATTCGTTCAACACAAAACGCGGAACAATCAATTCTCCTTCAATAAACCCACTGTCACAAACATCGGCAATCCTGCCGTCGATGATTACACTCGTATCCAAGATACGGTATTCACTGCTAATTTTAGAACCGGTGCCTTGAAAATTAAATTCTTCGACTTTTTTCGATCCTAAAACAAGACCGAGGTAACCTAAGATTCCCGTTAACAGCAGGTAAATCCATGGTACTATCTGTTGATTATCGCTTATTTTACTGACTAGATTTAAACCGAAACCCAATATAAAGGCGATCAACAACCCGATTATTATGCCTATTACGCCGCCGGCAATAATTTTTAAAGATAATTTGCGAATATCCTGTTCAACTTTTATAACCAATAAAGCAATTAATAATCCAATAATAAAGCCGCCAATTGATTCAAGAAATAAATATGAATTTGGCGCTGCGGAATAATAAGCGATAGCGCAACCGCTTATAGAACATGCCAAGATCAAAATAATTCTAATGATCAATCCATTTCACCTCCTTTCAATTTACTATGCTGCATTATATTTTTTTCTCATCCTTTTCATAACCATTAATCGTTTGATATTTAAAACGGAGGTAACTTTTGCGGATTTCCATGAAAAAAGGGAAGGCAATTAACTTATCTTCAATTTTCAAAGAACGTTTTCTTAATGAGCAATCTATTATTGCACAGTGAAAATCATTTGCAAATCTTGCTCAACCTTGGCTTCCTGCTTATTTGTAGCCACAGATATTTCTTTGACCAGCAAATTCTTAGCTGTATCCATCATTTTTCTTTCGCCAAACGAAAGATTCTTATCGCTCTTCAAAATAAATAAGTCACGCAAAACGCTTGCTATTTCAAATACCGACCCCGTCTTAATTTTTTCCAGGTATTCCCGGTAACGTTTATTCCAGGTTTGCTTGTCTATAGTAACATCCTTATTCCGCAATATTTCGAATACTTTGGGTATTTCTTTTTCCAATATAACTTCACGCAGACCAACAGCTTTAGCACTATTCGTGGGAATCATTATTTTCATGCCATTTCCCATAATCTTCATAATATAGAAGGGCTGCTTCTTGCCCATTACTTCCCTGTTTTCAATAGCTTCAATGACTCCGACACCTTGTGCCGGATATACCGCCAAATCCCCTACTTTGAACATTTTTTATTTTCCTGCCTTTCTATGACTAAAAGATATATTTATCACTAATTGCATTTATAGTCAATGAATAATAGCTTTATGAACAATGGACCGATGAAATGTGAATGAAAAATAAATAATATTCTTCACTTTTTTCTTCTAAAAAGAACCTGAAATATTTCCAAAATATTTAAATTTTCCAAAATTTGAGTGTCTTTGATTTTTTATTCTTAAGCGATATTTATCCTCAAAAAGGGCGATTAATGTTCAAATTAAATCAATTTCAATGCAGGTGTAAAATCTCTGATAAAATTTATTCAGTATCTAAATATAATTATTCATTATTTTAACCATGTCTTCTTCTAAATTGCCTCCTTCCGCTGCATAATTATCAACTACCGCTTTCAGCCTTAAAAAAGTTTCTTTATCGGCAAGGTCATCCAGCCTTCTTAATGCGCCGCTGCGCCTTCCCAAGCGAAAAATCAGCCGTTCTTCATCGGACAAATCAAAATATCTTTTGATCAACGATAAAATCTTAGCTTTATCTTCAGGAAACGTGCCTTCCAATTCTTCGAGCAGGTTTAAAATATGATCGCTAACCAGATGACTTCCTTTGACTTCCAGATTTTCGATAAACAACTGGATTTCCCTGAGGATGTCCTCATCACCCAAAGGCTGGAATTCACCGTTTTTAACCAAATCTTCTAGCTCTGTGCCCGGTACGACATGCAATGTTCTTAACCGAATGAAATCGGGATTGATGGCATTCATGACTCTGGCTGTCTCCAACGCGTGCTGAATCGTATACTTTGTACCGCCCAATCCGGGCATGAAATATTCGCTGAGTTCAATTCCGGCTTGCCGAATATTTTGACCGGCTTTAACATGATCGATTGCCTTTACACCCTTATTAATTACAGCTAGGACATCATCACTGCCGCTTTCCATGCCCACGTGGATACGCGAAAGGCCGGCTTTTTTTAATTGTTCAAATTCACTTACAGTCTTTCTCGCTGCCGTGTGTGAACGGCAGTATGTTGTAATCCTCTTTATTTGCGAAAACTTTTCCTTCAGAAAATCAAGAATAGCTATCAGATCGGGAGTTTTTGCAACTAACGAATTGGCATCCTGCAAAAATACATTTTCACCGCCGAAGTAAAGCCAAACCGCCACCGTCTGAAAAAAATCATTATGGAATTTGTGATTAGATATTTGCTTCAACACATTCTTGTTAACACGGCCGCCCTCCCCCAATTTCCAAGAAAGCTCGACAATGTGATCGGCAAAGTCTCTCATCGCTTGGATATCCATCTTAACTTCTTCTACGCTGCGCAGTTCAAACCTAGTGCCACGATAAGTGTGGCAAAAGGCACACTTATTCCATGGACAGTTTCTGGTTACACGAATTAAGAGGCTTGTTGCCTCGCTAGGGGGGCGAATCGGTCCTTGCTCAAAACAATTCTCCATCTTTTACCTCATTAGAACAATAATGATTAATATAACTACTTCTTTGTTCCAGGCAAGAGTTAGGAAAAAATTTCTCAAGGCAGGAAAAATAATGGGTTGCGTGCTTTGCCCTGTAAACGGATTTCAAAATTTATATATGCGTCTCCGGTTTTATCTATGTCTCCAACCAGAGCAATCTTTTCTCCTTTTTTTACATTTTGATCTGCCTTGACGTTTATTTTCTTCAGATGAGTATAAACAGTAGAGAAATTATTTTCGTGGCGAACTATAACTGTCTGTCCATAATTTTTTAATTTCGAAGAAAAAATAACGTTGCCGGAAGCCGCAGCTTTTACCTCGCTTCCCGCAGCCGAAATGATTTTAATCCAATTATGGTAAGTTTTATTAGGCTGAATGCCAAAACGCGTTTTTACTTTTCCGTTTACCGGCCAAATAAATAATTTCTTTTCTAATTTAATTTGTTCCTTTTCTCCTATTCGCGGTTTTGCTTTAGGTTCCGTCTCGATTTTTTCGCCAGGAAGTTTTATTGCCGGAGTTGCATCCACCTGCTTCAATTCATCACGATGTTCAATCTTTGCTTCCTGCGGTTTTTCAGACAACGCTGCCGGTATCTCTATCTTTTTATCCGTAACGGGTTTAGCTTCAGTCGAGGATTTTCCTTTTTCCCCGTTGATAATTTCCGCAGAACCTTTAACCTTATCAGGCCCATCAGTTTTGGCCGTAGTTTTAGACGTCGCATCCAAATTCTTTACATAGGTCATAACATCATCAATTACTTGATTGGCTTCGGGAATAAATATAACAGCCCCTTCTTCAAGCAAATTGGGATCACTGATATCGTTTATTTCCGCCAAATCTTGTAATTTTATGTGATAAGCACGGGCAATGCTCCATGCCGTTTCACCCTTTTTCACCCGGTGGTAAACTCCCTTTACCGGCTCTTTTTGCACCTGAGTACCGGAACAAGAAAAAATAAACAACAAAACTAGAAATATTAAAAGACTTGAAAATAATAAATGCTTTAATCTTTCCATCCGCTCTCCCCGATCAGGCTTACAAAACGGCACCCGCCTAAGTCCTCTTTTATTACCTCCTGCGGATTTTCCGAAAGACGAGTCAATTTATATAAAGTTTGCACATCGCGGTTACCGACCGGTACGACAAGTCTCCCGCCAACTACAAGCTGCTCGACCAGATATTGAGGAATTTCCGGCACTGCGGCCGTAGCTATAATGGCATCAAAAGGAGCTTCTTCTTTCCAGCCGTAGGAACCATCTCCGACCCTGATGGCCACATTGTAATAATTCAACTGATCGAGAATTTTACGCGCTTTTGCCGCCAACGCGGCAATACGTTCAATGGAAAAAACACGGTCGGCAAGAGAAGCTAAAATCGCTGTCTGATAACCGGAACCGGTGCCAATTTCTAAAACTCTTTCCTTTCCTTTTAATTCCAGCGCCTGGGTCATGAGGGCGACTATGTAGGGCTGGGAAATGGTTTGATTTGCGTCAATTGGCAACGGATTATCATTGTAGGCCTGTTCAATGAGCCCTTCATCGATAAAAAGATGCCGGGGAACGGTTTCCATAGCTTTCAAAACACAGGCGTCGTATACATCCCGCATTCTTATTTGGGTCTCCACCATTCGTTTTCGTTGTTTCTTATACCTGTCCATTAAATTACCTATAATTTTTTCTTTTCTGCCGGAATCCTGTAAATTTCCTGAACCATTTCATGCCGCCTTAATCCCAGTGCTTCCCGTGTAACAATCAAATAATAATATTGGAGGTGCGCTTTTTGACGAGTAGCGTTGAATTGATTAATGCTTAAATTGATTTCTTCGCAGATCAATTTTTTTTCCTGCAAGATTTCCCGTTTATTTTTGTTCCTGTTTAACGCCTTTAAAAAAAATATTTTCTTTTCGATTTCCCGATCCATGCGCATAAGGCGATCGATCGCATCACTTACGGCCGTACCCGCACGACTCAAAACTGCCGCTCTTTCCCGCAACAGTTCTTCGCACAAATCATCTTGTTGCTTGTCTTTTCTGTTTTGCGGTGTAATCATGGTTTTTTCTCTTATTCAAATGTGTAGAGTCTCTAGCATTTAAGAGCTTAATTTTCAACTAAAAAGGCCCTCTTGTCCGGCTGCCCAAAAGTATTTCTTTACAGTTGTTTAGACTTGCGCTTAATATGGTGATCAATAATCATCCGAAGACCAAAAATGTTAGGAGAACATAGCCGGTGGAGACAAAAATCAATAAAACTCTGATAGCGCTTGCCTGCGGCGATATCACTGAGGAAACTACTGATGCCATTGTTAACGCTGCCAATGAGCGCCTGGTTGGCGGTGCCGGTGTTGACGGCGCCATTCACCGCGCCGGAGGTCCGGAAATTATGGCTGAATGCCGTCTCATCGGTGGTTGTGCGACCGGTCAGGCTGTAATTACTACCGGCGGAAATCTCCGGGCTAAATACGTAATCCACACTGTAGGACCTATTTATAAAGGCGGAACAAAAAGCGAAGCTTTGTTTCTGCAGAGCGCCTACAAAAAAAGCCTGGAACTTGCCCGAGAAAAAGGATTGCAAAGCATCTCATTTCCGGCTATAAGCACCGGTATTTACGGGTATCCTCTGGAAGAAGCAGCTCGTTTGGCGCTGAAGAGTTGTATTGAATTCGCCCGAAGCAATACGGGTATAAAGATTATTCGCCATATTCTTTTCAGCCGGCTAATTTATGAAGTTTATTCCGCAGAATTGAAAAAATTGGTTTAGTCAAATACTTCATATATATAACGGGAAAATGGAATCAAAACCGACTTACGAAGAGCTTAAACAAAAAATAGCTGAGCTTGAACGAAACATTCTGCAGTATGAAAATACTGAGAATCAATATCGTTATCTCGTTGATTCAACTACCGACTCTTTGTATCTGGTTGATGAGAAATGCCGTTATATTTTTATGAATAATAACCATATTCAAAGATTGAAATTGCCTATAGAAAAAATTATCGGACATTCATACGATGAGTTTCATTCTGCCGAACAAAGCAAAGAATTTGCCGAAAAAGTCAAAGAAGTGT
>DLME01000227.1 GCA_002479215.1 Syntrophaceae bacterium UBA7544 | reverse complement strand
TTCTTCCCGCGAGAAGAGGCAATGCCGATCATACCGGAGAAAAGAAACAAGAGTAGATTTCTGGTCGATTTGCCGATCATCGTGTAAAGGGGCATTTCTCTACTGTGCTTTGCCAAGACACCATAGCAGCGATAGCCACTCCTTTGGGCACGGCAGGAGTCGGAATAATTAGAGTCAGCGGACCCAAAGCTCATGAAATAGCGCGCCGTATCTTCAAACCCACCGCAAAAAATTGTCCATGGGAGAGTCATTTTCTATATCATGGCGATATAGTTTCAGCCGATGGCAAAACAATCCTCGACGAAGTTTTACTGTCTTGCATGCGTCAACCGCACTCTTTTACAGGAGAAGACGTTATTGAAATCAACTCCCATGGCAGTCCCCTCATCATGCAAACCATTTTGACACAATTGGTGGAATTGGGCTGCCGTCTGGCGAAGCCTGGTGAATTTTCGCAGCGCGCTTTTCTCAACAACCGCTTCGATTTGTCGCAAGCGGAAGCACTTGCCGCTATAGTTTCCGCCAAATCTCCAAGAGCTTACGCCATCGGTCTTGCCCAGTTAAAAGGAGACTTAAGTCTGGAAGTGGAAAACCTGAGAAATCTTTTGATCGATGCGCTGGCCTTACTGGAAATCGCGATTGATTTTTCTGAGGATGTATCCGTAGGCGAGACTCCCGAATTTCCGCCGCAAATAGATTCTGCAGACGAGCGTGTACGGTTACTTTTGTCATCGTGTCAAACGGCAAAAATGTTCACGGAAGGCATCAATGTCGTCATTACGGGCAAACCCAATGTGGGCAAATCCAGCTTACTCAACGCGCTGACTGGCAAAAAAAAGGCTATTGTTACCGATATACCTGGTACAACACGTGATTTGATTACAGATACCATCAACATTCGCGGCTTTCCTTTAAATCTGGTGGATACTGCCGGAATTAGAAAACCGCAAAACGCCATCGAAAAAGAAGGAATAGACCTGGTCTGGGAAAATCTGGCCAAGGCCGATGTAGTGATTATTATTCTGGACGTAAGTAAACCCTTAACCAATGAAGATAAAAAAATTATTGATAAGAATAAAGAAGGCAATATTCTTATTGCCATCAATAAAATTGATTTGCCGCCTTCCTGGGAAATAAAAAAAATCGAGCGTTTAATTCCGCGAGGGAAAAAAATTCTTAAAATATCGGCAAAATTCGGCATGGGATTGGAAGAATTGAAAGATACTATTGTTGATGTTGTGAGTGACGGTATGGAGAAAAATACCGGTGAAGTGATGATTAGCAATTTACGCCATAAGCTGGCGTTGGAAAATGTCCAAAAAAAAATTCAGGCGGCGAAAAACAGCATTAGCGGAGGCATGTCGCCGGAATTTGCCGCTTTCGAGCTGCGTGAAGCGCTAGATCATCTGGACGAAATCACCGGTAAAAAAATTAATGACGAAGTATTGGATAAGATATTCTCCAGCTTCTGTATTGGTAAGTAAATTGAATTTCTTATAATTTTATACTAATATAACGTAATCTTCTAAGAGTAGACAAAGAACCAAATCGTTCATTCAACTCGACGAATAATAAAGGGAGGGGAAAATGCGTACTGTGCGCGGATTGGTTAATAGTTTTAAGATTTTTATTGATTTTTTTATTATTTTATTAATGCTTTCCGGTTGTGCGACAAAAATCAAAGTCAATATGCTTCAGCCTGCGCCATATCACGAGGCGTCGCTGACAAAAACCATAGCTGTACTGCCTTTCAGCGGCAAGGAAGGTAAAGAATTCACTGCCGAAATTGAAGGAGTTTTAGCGGGCATCGGCATTGGCAATAAACCCTATTTTACTCTCATTGACCGTGCATTAATTGATAAGACCATCAGCGAAATGCAGCTTTCTCTAAGCGGCATGGTGGATCAGAAAACAGTGGCAAAGATCGGTAAACTTATCGGTGCCCAAGGCATCTATACCGGTGTTATCACCCGAAATGGCTATGATGATAGCCCCTATTATGAAAATCGTTCAACTTGTGTGCAATATGAACAAGAAAGAGATAAGAATGGTAATTTATATCGTGGCCCCTGTATTTCGTGGCAGCTGAACAACGCTAAATGTGTAAAAAGAGTCGCTAACTTTGCAGCTTCTCCCAAGTTAGTCGATGTTACTACTGGAAGAATTCTTTATTCCCGTGATCTTTCCGCTTCGGTAAATTCTTTCGGCTGCGATGATACGCGGCCGGCACAAAGCGGAAATGAACTTTTAGAAATGGCCAAGGAAGCAGTCAAGAAAGATTTCCGGCGCGATATTGCCCCATACTATGTCACCAAGGAAATCAGTTTAATGGATTCCAAAGAAGGCATCGAATCAGCGGAAGCTAGAGAAAAACTTAAACGCGGTTTAGAATACGCGGATAAAGGTCGAATGGATAATGCCTGCGAACTATGGGGAGAAGCACACAACATCGCCCCTAATTCTTATGCCTTGCTTTATAATCTGGGTGCCTGTGCCGAAAGCCGCGGCGATCTTGATGCCGCGTTGGCGCTTTACAGACAAGCCGATAAGCGTCTGGGCAAGCCCGATGATGATATATCTTCTGCTCTCCACAGGGTTGAACAAGGCATTAAAAATCGCGGCAAACTCAAAGAGCAATTGGGAAGTAACTAAGGATTGTCGTTATTACTCCGGCAATAATATATATCAACTTCGTCATTCGGGCAGCTTGCCCGGCGAATGCCGGGGAAATCCAGACCTTCTTGTAGTCGAAAATAGGGTGATGCAATGGATTACATAGTTATATGTTTGGTGGCTTTGCTGGTATCGGCTTTGACTCTGTTTTCCGGGTTCGGTTTGGGAACGCTGCTTATGCCCGCCTATGCGCTGTTTTTCCCATTGCCTTTAGCCATAGCTGCTACTGCCGTGGTTCATCTCGCCAACAATATTTTTAAAACGATTTTAGTAGGACGAAATGCGGATTGGCGAGTAGTGCTTAAATTCGCTCTGCCCGCGGCAATAGCGGCCATGATCGGAGCAACATTGTTGAACTTATTCGCCGGACTGCCGCCTTTAACATTTTACCGGATTGGCGGGCAGAAACATGAAATCTATCTAATTAAGCTAATTGTCGGAGTGCTTATAATCGTTTTTGCCTGCCTGGACCTTTTGCCATGTCTCAGCAATGTGGCTTTTGACCGGAAATACTTGCCTGTCGGCGGGTTACTTTCGGGATTTTTTGGCGGGCTATCCGGTATTCAGGGAGCACTGAGATCCGCTTTCTTGATTAAAGCCGGATTGGAAAAGGAAGCTTTTATCGGCACTGGCACGGTATCGGCAGTTATTGTGGATGTATCCAGATTGCTTATCTATGGATTGAGCTTTTACACAATGAAAATTTCCCAGGTTGAATCGATGAGCGGTATTATTTTGGCGGCCCTCATCGCGACTTTTGCGGGTTCTTTCGTCGGCGCCCGCCTGATGAAGAAGGTAACTCTGCAGGCGGTACAAATCATTGTGGGAGTGATGCTGATCGTCGTCGGAATTGGCATGGCCACAGGATTGTTTTAACTATATTGTTATTTCTTATGGAAGCCTCACCATCTATTTTTCTTCTAATCCTTCAATAAACGCCAGGACATTTTTGCCCAGGACAGCATGGTTGTAACCGCCTTCCAAAATGCCGAAACAGCCGCCTTTGTTGCGGCGGGCGCAATCCAGTACCAAATTGCCCATATATTTGTAGTCCTCTGTTTTCAAAAGGCCGCCCCAGTCGGCTTCATGATAATCAAAACCGGCAGATACCGCGATCATGTCAGCATCAGTTTGGGCGAGACTCGTTTCCACGCTTTTTAAATAATCATGGCGGTCTTGCCCTGTGGGATTAAGTATCGTCACATATCCCTTGCCGCCCAGGATATTCACATTTCCATCACCAAAATGCAGATCGAAATCCAGAAGGAAAGCTTTCTTAATTTTGCCTTCGCGCTTCAATTTATCCAGCGCGATGGCCATGTTGTTAAAATAACAAAAGCCCCAGGCGCTTCCGGCAGAAGCGTGATGGCCGGGCGGGCGAATTACGGCAAAGCAAGGTTCCTTCAAGCCGATTTGTGCCGCTTTAATCGCACCTCCGGCGGCGAGTGCCGCAATTTCGTATACACCCTCACGTTCGACCGACCTTACGTGATCGGGAGTGTGTACTTTGAGAATATCTTCTTTTGTTGCAGTAACCGGTGTGACAAAAGTTACTTTGCCGCGCAGTGCTATTTTAATGGCTTGAATTCTTCCGGCGGCGGAAGCAGGATCCGATGTATAAACTTCATTGTAATCTTCATGGTAAATAACTTTCATTTAATCCTCCTTTCATCAGGCACGGTATGCACCGCAACTATACTAAGGTAAAAAACCGATCGAACGTAAAGCCTTAAGCGTATTTTTTGCCACCGGTAATCTATTTAGTTCTTCGGGAGAAAGCCAGCGGGCATCGAGGGCGTCATCCGCTCCTCTCGGCTCACCGGAAATATAATCAGCCGCGAAATCAACGACTACAAAATGAAATTTAATTTTTCGCTCGCCGTCGCGCTCGAGGAAATCAAATACATATACGCAATCGCCGACTTTGATTCTGATGCCGGTTTCTTCCAAAATTTCGCGGGCAGCGCATTCTTGCAGGGTCTCACCGAGTTTAAGCATTCCGCCCGGAATCGCCCACAGCCCTTTGCTTGGTTCTATCCCGCGTTTCACTAATAAAACTTTTCTGTCTTTAACGGTTATCGCTCCCACGCCTACTCGCGGCGTCTGGGGATAGGCTCTGTCCGATTCCTGTTCCATTTAATTTTTCTTTCTCTATGATAAAAGAAAATCGGCTGGTGAGCCACAGTTCAGATTTTTCATCAAAAACTTTTTCCACAAACTTAACACGCTTATTTTTTCCCAAAAGTAAAATCGTCGAGGAACGGGTGCCGTAATTGGGGCTTTTTATAAAGATAGGCGATAAAAGTCTTTCCCATTCCCTGCCGACCCCGGTGGCGGGAAGTTTATCGTTGGGCGCAACATGTCTGCTCGAGAGAATGGCAAATAAAGCATCTTCCAAGGCGACGCCTTTTTCATTCAAGGCTTTTTTTAACTCCTTCTTGGCTTTACGAACTTTAGGCCAGGAAGTATCCAGAAGATGATTGCTAAGTCCGTAAATTCCGGCGCCAAGCTTTTGTTTTTTTCCGCGGTTGGAAAAGACATAGAGTTTGTCATTATCCCCTAAAATTAAATTATAACCATTATATTTATCGGACTGTTGGGAAATATTTTCCACGTATTTATCGACGCTTTGATCGCCGCAAAGAAAATCACGCACAAGCTTGCCGCGCGATTGAGCATTAATCTTAAACGCGGCCGGGTCGCGGTAATTGGTGATTGCGGCAAATTTTCCTTCCCTGGTAATGCCCAACCACGTGCCTCCTTCTCTTAAATCCCTCCCGCCCAGAATCTGCGGTGCGTCTTCCCAAAAATCAGCGGGAGACGACGGCCGCTCGTAAAATTCATCGCGATTAGCCGCCATAATCAGATGGTATGAGGGATGAGCATTGTAAGCGAAAACTATCAAACACATCAATTCTCTCAAATGAGCCGGAATATTTTAGGAAAGCTTATGTTTCATAATTTCTTTCAATTTGGTCATTATCTTGGTCATTGTTTCTCCCGCCGGCGCGTTTATAAATACATCGGCGATATCATTTTGTTCTGTATCCCCGATGTTGATAATAACGATGCTGGCGCCGGCTTGTTTGGCGTAAAGCGGCATATAAGCAGCTGGATAAACAACTAATGAAGAACCAATAACAATGAGCAAGTCGCATAAC
>DLME01000170.1:746-3210 GCA_002479215.1 Syntrophaceae bacterium UBA7544 | reverse complement strand
TACCCTGGTTGACAAACCATTCTCCGCTTTTATCGCACAGCGAGCGATCGATGTCGTGCGTATCCGCCATCAAATACATGGCGGATAAATGATGTAGAGTGTAGGCCAGGCCGGAAAGGCCATCAATAATTTCCGCCGGTGTAAAGCTAAGTTTACGGAGAAGATCGCGCGGAATGGTAAACCAGTAACTGGTCGTGTGCATATCTTTTTCCGGCAGATTCACATCGCCGTAACCGAGATTTTCGGAAGTGTAAAATTTAATCTTTTTATAGCCGACTACTTTGCGTACCACCTGAACTTCACCGTGCTCTACAATAGCTCCGGCATCTTTGTGATTCTCAAAAGAATCGATTACCCTGACGTTGGTGTAAGTCATGGCATCGGTATAGTAATCGGAATCTACCTTGCGCACATAAGCTTTTTTCCCTTCCAGATCGAGTTTGTCCACGTGATACTGCTCGGAGGCCAGCATATAAATGGCTTCATCATGCACAGCGGTAAAGGCACTGTCCCAGTCCACCTCCGCAATCACCTTGTGTTTGCCCGCCTCCGTGGTATCCACCACGACAACATTTTCCGGGTTAATTGCTCGTAAACTTACTTCATCCGCCGGATAACTTTCCGCCGCCCAGTGCCAACGGTCGTTGGTGCGATGCAGGACTCCTTTTTCCTCGAGATAGCGGAGGAATTCTTCCAGATTTTCACCACCAAATTTTTCTCCCTTTTCAAAGGGCAATTCAAAGGCGGCGCTTTTGATATGGTGCAGTAAAATAAGTAGATTATCAGGATTGATGCGGCAATGTTCGGGCGAGAGCGCAAAGAAGTAATCGGGATTTTCCATGATAAATTGATCTAAAGGATTACTGCGGGCAATGAGCATGGCCAGACTGCGGCCTGTACGCCTTCCCGCGCGCCCCGCCTGCTGCCAGGTACTGGCAATAGAGCCGGGATAGCCCACCATAATGCACGCTTCCAGATTACCGATATCAATGCCTAGCTCCAGTGCGTTGGTGCTGATAACTCCCATAACTTCGCGCTCCCGCAGGCCGCTTTCGATCTCACGGCGCAGATTCGGCAGATAGCCGCCGCGGTAACCGGTGACAAAATGATCATCCTTAGGCTTTGTCCGCACGAATTTGTCTTTCAGATATTTGGTCAGCACTTCCACGTTTAAGCGGCTGGTGGCAAAAACAATTGTTTGAATGTCGTTTTCGATGAGATCAGCGGCAATCTTGCGCGCGGGCGTCATGGCGCTCTGCCGGATACCCAACTCGCGGTTAACCAGTGGTGGATTATAAAGGATAAATGTTTTTGCCGCAGTGGGTGCGCCGCTTTTATCCAAAAGAGCAACCTCACGCTCCAATATTTTTTTGGCATGTTCACGGGGATTGGCGACGGTTGCCGAGCAACAAATGAAAACGGGATTAGCGCCGTAAAAACGGCAAATCCGCACCAGCCGGCGGATGACATTGGCAAAGTGCGAGCCGAAAATGCCGCGGTAAATATGTAATTCATCAATGACGATATATTTTAAATTAACGAATAGCTTTTGCCATTTAGTATGATGCGGCAGGATTCCCGCGTGCAGCATATCCGGATTGGTAACGACGACATGTCCCTGTTTGCGGATAGCCTGGCGGGCATCATCGGGTGTATCGCCGTCATAAGTAAAAGTTTTGATATCGGCTTTCAGGTCGGTAATCAGGCTGTAAATCTCATGCATTTGATCCTGCGCCAGCGCTTTGGTCGGAAAAAGATATAAGGCGCGTGTTTCCGGTTCCTCCAGAATGCTTTGGAGGACAGGAAGATTATAGCAAAGAGTCTTGCCGCTGGCCGTAGGCGTAACCAGCACAACATCCTTACCGTTGCGGATAAAACGAATTGCCTGCGCCTGATGTTTGTAGAGTCTCTCCATGCCGTGTTTCTTCAAAACCGACTGCAACTGCGGATTAACCCATGATGGATAATCTTCCCAATCGCCTATTTTTTCGGGAATATCAACAATAGCGGCGGCACTATGAAGAAAACTTTTATTTTTCTTTAAGCGGGCGACCCACTCATTTAATGTCAGCTTCGCCATAATTTTATTTAACCTTTAAAAGTTCGCTACTTTATTGTGAAACTCCAATGTCAAAAGCGAAGCGCATAACCTAATAACCTGAAGGTCACAAGAGGTCACACATGCCGAAACTTGCTGTTCGAATTAATGAAACTCAGATATTACAAACGCAGTGCAGTAATATCTGTTAGCTGAATTAATCCCATAGCCAAAGGCTATTGGGGCAATCCCGCGCAGCGGAGAGTATAACATATCACAGGTTGCTACAACATTGCTTCGATTCATACCCGTGATTATAGATAAAATACGAAATATCACAATAGCTAGTTGAGGATAACAATTGCAAAAGTTAAATTGTTGAGGTAATTTAAAGATGTATCAAAAATCGGAAAAAGTGAAGTTCGT
>DLME01000170.1:0-692 GCA_002479215.1 Syntrophaceae bacterium UBA7544 | reverse complement strand
TTCGTATATTAATTGTTAGGCGACTTTAAACGCTATGAAAACATTAAGCAAACAGGCATTCATCCTTGGGCTGCTCTATTTGTGTTTCTTTAGTTACTTGTTGGTTTCGGGTTCACATTTGCCCGATTGTGTTGCTACTCATTTTAATGGCAGCGGGCAGCCCAACGGTTGGATGAATCGGTCCACTTATCTGCTGTTTACGGCAGTATTTGGTTTTGCCTTCCCGTTGTTTCTTGTTGCTATATGTTTTATTGGCCGGTTCTTACCAGGCAGATATTACAACATCCCTCGTCGCGATTATTGGCTCGCGCCGGAGCGACGATCCGAAACATTTTCTTATCTTTTGAGTCATTCCCTTTGTTTTGCTTGCCTGGCTGTTTGCTTTGTCATCGGGATTCACTTTTTGATCATTCAAGCTAACAGTCTGACACCGGCACACCTTTCGACTCCTATGATTCTCGGTTTAGTGGGTTGTTTTCTGGCGGGTATTGTGGTTTGGGTAGTGAGCATGGTTCGTCACTTCCATTCAGAAATAGCATAAACCGCTCCTTGTTTGTGTAAGGAGGAGTATAGGCCATGAATGTTCTTATCTTTGGCGCAAGTGGTTCCGCCGGCGGTAGTATTCTTCGGGCGTGCTTTTCCTCGCCGGCTGTCAAGGAGATTCGCGCGATTACCCGGCGTCCGCTTCGCTT
>DLME01000079.1:4155-4824 GCA_002479215.1 Syntrophaceae bacterium UBA7544 | reverse complement strand
TGTTGCTTCAGAAGTTCAATGGTTACAGAAATTAGGTTTGGTAGCTTGTTATTTATTTAACCGCATCAGCCGTAATAATATTTATCATTTTGCGGAGAGGGTTGTGTTTTATAATTGTTCCATGCCGCCGTCCTTTTGTTTACAGCCGCAGTTCCGCGGCCGCTACGTAAGAATCAATGAAATCAATTTCAAGTACGCCGTTATGGCCTCGGGAGCCATACCTCTTGTTGTTGCCGGCGTGCGTAACATTTATGGCGCTCCGCGTGGCATTTACCGTGATGGCGGTCTCATCGATTACCATCTTATACACCAGTTTGCCGCTAAAGAAAACGAGACAGTGCTTTTCTTTCATCATCAGGAACGGATCATTCCGGGATGGTTCGATAAAAATCTGATACGCCGTGTGCCTGATGAGGAAACATTAAGCAATGTCTTGATGGTATTCCCCACACAAAGTTTTGTGGAAAAACTTCCGGGTGGAAAAGTTCCCGAGCGCGCTGATTTTCTCGCCTACATTGATGATCAGGAAACAAGAATTAAAAATTGGTATAAAGCTGTGGAATTATCTGCGCCACTGGGCGATGATTTTATAGAACTGGTGGAAAGCGGCAGGCTCAGGGATGTAGTAGAAAAACTGTAATACCATTTCGCTTTCTTTGGCTAACTTTG
>DLME01000079.1:0-4051 GCA_002479215.1 Syntrophaceae bacterium UBA7544 | reverse complement strand
GCCTCCTCCTTGCCGCCGCGTTATCCTTTGAAAGCAAAATGGTATAAGATTGTTACCCTACCCTATTAAAACTTTGATCTGATGAGTTAAAGTGGAACTAGAAGATAAAGTTTCCAGACTGAAAGAAATATTCAAAGAGTGCGTGCTTTGTCCCCGCAAGTGTCATGTTAACCGCACTAAAGGAGAATTAGGCTATTGCCGCTTGCCGGCAAAGATCGTTATGAATTGTGTGCTGGCGCATCACGGCGAAGAACCGCCACTGTCCGGCAAAAACGGTGCGGGCACCATATTTTTTTCTTCCTGCAATTTAGGTTGTATTTATTGTCAGAATTATCAGATATCGCAATCGACGGCGGGGCGGCAACTTTCTGTGTCGCAGATGGCCGAGGTGATGCTGGATTTGCATAGGCGCGGCTGTCACAATGTCGAACCGGTTACACCTACGCCTCAGACGCCGCTGATTATGGAAGCACTTCTTCTAGCACGCGCACAGGGCTTGAAGATCCCTTTCGTGTATAACTGCGGAGGCTATGAGAATCCGGAAATCGTCGAAATGCTTGCGGGCATGGTGGAAATATATCTGCCTGATTTCAAATACGGGTTGGAAGAAGATGGCCTTGCCTTTTCTTTAGCGCAGGGATATCCCCGTTTTGCTTTGGATTCCTTAAAAGAGATGGTGCGGCAGGTTGGCGATGATTTGGAGATGGAAAACGGAGTCGCGAAAAGAGGAGTAATTGTTCGCCATCTGATTTTGCCCGGAAAAATAGAAAACTCGAAAGAAGTTTTAAGGCTGATTAAAAAAGAAATTTCCACATCTATTCCGATAAGCCTGATGTCGCAATACACACCGATGGCCAAAGTGCGGCATCATCCGCTTTTGGGGCGCAGAATCAGCAAGGATGAATATAAACAAGTCTTGGATTTTGCCCTGAAAATAGGATTTAAAAATCTTTTTATTCAAGAAGTAAATGAATACAAGCTGACGCCTGATTTTGATCGAGAAAATCCCTTCAATTAATTGTGATGGTTCATTTGGGTGGACAACGAAAAAATCAGCGGGAGCATAGCGATCGGCTGAATTGACTTGTTAAGTGCTTTTTGATTTATTGGCCCAATAATCATGAACCTTATTGAACTCATTGATCCAACAAACCAGAATATCCGAAGTATCTTTTCCAAGTGACTTTGCAAGCTCAAAGAAACCTGGTCCCGGTTGCATATCACCGCTTTTGTGAACAACGATTGCGGTCAACATTCCTCTTCCCGCCTTGTCTTCCGCAGTACCGATTTCCCCAAGAAGATGAAACATCCTTGGATCGTGCGCTTCGATTTGAATTGCAGTAATTTGCACTGCCAATTCCGAATAGGCAATACGTCCTTTTCGACGAGCCACATTAATTAGAATTTCAGTTGCTTGTGTCTTGGCTTTTTCCCAATCAGGCCCAGCATATCCATAGGTATTGAGCATGGGTTTATTCCTTTACTTAACAATTAATATGCTTACTTGGTAATTTCCGATTTTCACAAAATTCTACTTCAATTAATGAAAAATGAAAAGAGAATCCCGTAATGCTTGTTAAGTATTCTTACGGCATTTCGGAAATATTTGTTCCCGCGGGCGGCTGAAACTGAAATATTTTGTCCGCAATCCTATTATTGATTGACATATTGGAAAATTTCACTGAGGTGGAATTACCGAATGCATCATCGAATCGAACTTGTAAGATATAAAATTCGTTTTTATCAACGACGATATGAAGCGGATAGAGAAGAGTATTCTTTTCGAGCGGGGTTAACAGCAATAAATAGTTCCCATTTTTGTCCAAACCTTTGGGTTCGTCGTATCGGATGGTAAAATCATCCTTCAATTTTCCCAAACCGGATAAAAAATTGATTAATGTTTTGGATCGAAAGATGTTTTCCGATTTTTGTCTGTAGGCTATTTTTTCCTGCGGAAGGTAAAGCCATGTTGTCCTAGAGTTTATTACCAGCTTCTTCGCTTTTGGCTTCGTATAATCCCAGAGCATATTCCTGGGATTCTTAAAGTAAACAGTCCCTTCTTCTATTTCTGTCTTCTTTATTGATTTTATCGTTGTTTCCTGAAGAAAATGAGCCCTAAAATCTTCCGTTTTCTCGTAAGTATGCTGTAATTTTTGGACAACATCGTCGATAGACGGAAGTTCTTCGGCCAGTACAATGCCGAGCAAAAATATTATTAAAAACAGGAGAGCAATTAACCAAAAACGAGTTGTAATTGCTGTAACTATTTCATTTGCCTTAAGAAAATTTTCGCTTATTTTTTTATAAAAAAAATCAAAAAAAGAGGTCATAAATGGCACATTTTTTTCTAGAGAGTTTATATCTGCCTCTTTTACTGTTTTACAAGTGGTGATGATAACAGGCTATATTTATAAACAGTTGATTTTATTTAATATTTATCTTGCTCAAACCTTAGGCAATTTGGTGTAGAATCGCGCCAATTACGGACTGGCGGCGATTATCAACAGCGATATCAACAGCCTTTTCCACAGATTTGTGGAATACAAATCCAAGTGCTTGTATCCAAGGGGGAAAATCTATGGTCATCATTTTTTGGTACACCATTAACCGTGAATTTTGACACGCCAGCCAAACTCATCTTCTTTCAATCCATATTGGATTTGCAGAATTTCATTGTATAATTTTTCTGCCAAAGGACCTGTTTTCCCGCCGTTGATCAGATATTCTTTTCCACGGAAATAAATTTGACCGACCGGCGAAACAATTGCCGCTGTTCCCGAAGCAAAAGCTTCTTTAAGTGTGCCCTTTTTGGAAGCGGTGATAACTTCGTCAATGGAGAGTTGCCGTTCCAAAACTTTTATTCCAAAATGACGTGCCAGTTGAATGACGGAATTGCGCGTAATACCGGGCAGAATCGTTCCGGTGAGCGCCGGAGTAATTAGTTCATTACCAATCAGGAAAAAAATGTTGCTGGTTCCGACTTCTTCCACGTATTTCTTTTCCTTGGCGTCCAACCATAAAACCTGGGTATAACCCATATTTGTGGCGATACGGCTGGCGTAAAGACTGGCCGCATAATTACCTGCCGCTTTGGTGAAACCGGTTCCACCCAGCGCCGCCCGCACATATTCTTCGGAAACAAAAATTTTCGTCGGAGAAAACCCTTGTGGGTAATAAGCTCCGACCGGTCCGACCACAATGAAAAATAGGTATTCGTTGGCTGGATGAACTCCCAGCGCTGGTTCGGTGGCAATCATGGTCGGGCGGATGTATAAAGATGTGCCGGCTCCGCGAGGAATCCAGTTCTTCTCCAAAACAACGAGTTTTTTCAGGGCATCGAGGAAGATGGCTTCGTCAATTGAAGGCATGCAAAGCCTTTCCGCGGACGAGTTCATTCTTTTGATGTTTTCTGTGGGGCGGAAAAGAAAAATTGCCCCGTCCCTGCCGCGATACGCTTTCAATCCTTCAAATATTTCCTGCGCATAGTGAAGGCACATTGCCGTGGGATCGAGGTTCAACGGCCGGTATGGTTCGATCACGGCGTCATGCCACCCTTTCCCTTCTTTATATTTCATGTTGAAGAAGTGATCGGTAAAGATTTGGCCGAAACCGAGTTTTGATTCATCCTTTGGTTTGGCTTTCCTCTTTTTTGGGCTTGCCTTGATAACCTTAATTTTCATACATGCCTCTTATCGAGCTGCCTTTACAATAGTGTTTCTCAGGCTGCTCTCAAGTAAAATTAATATAGTGCAGCATTTTTTTTACATATCATTAAATTAAATTACGATCAAGAGATCGATACTGAATTGCTTCGGCTACATGAGCGGATTCGATGTTTTCCTTGTTTTCCAGATCGGCGATAGTGCGGGAAACTTTTAGTATCCGGTTCACCGCCCGGGCGCTTAATCCGAGTTTTTCTATGGCCATCTCGATGAGCTTATGCGAATCTTCATTTATGGGGCAAAAATTCTTAATTTGCTTTTCCGTCATGCGGGCATTACAGAGGACGTTTTTAGTACCGAAACGCTTTTTTTGCAATTCCCGCGCATAG
>DLME01000216.1 GCA_002479215.1 Syntrophaceae bacterium UBA7544 | reverse complement strand
AATGTATGGTAAATTTTAAAAGTACGTGAGAGAAGTGCTTTCCGGATTCACCACTTGGTTTAAGAGACCGCGCAATCATTCTAACGCTCGTGATGACCGGCGGAATAAACCCGATGCTGGGACTTGGGGGTTAGGGATGTTCGGGATGATGTTTCGCAATCCAAACAAACAATCTAGTGGTAATAAGAATAAATTGGTATCCGGAACCATAACTGTAAACTCACCAAAGGGCGGCGAAAATTGGATCGTAGGAAGCACACAGACGCTAATGTGGACATCGGATGGTGTGAGCGGTAATGTCAAGATTGAGTTATCCCGGGATGGCGGCTCAACTTGGAACGGTATTGTCGAGTCGACACCCGTTGCAGGAAATCAGACCTGGAATGTAGTAGGCCCTGCAACTACTCAGGCTAAAATAAGGGTATCCGCCGTTTCTGGCAACAAAGTTTCCGGTACCAGTGCCGCTAATTTCACGATATCGTCATCGTAAAAATTATTGGATTCCAGTATTCAGCCAGTTCAAGAAACAGCTGTAAATCCGAATGTAGAGGAGATGTGAAATGGAAACGCCCGAATTTGACACGTTCAAAAAGATTGAAGACATGGAAGAACATTTCAAAGGAACCAGGGCACAAAAGGATGCTCTCATTCTTTCAGTAGCTGGTTTAGAGACAGCCTTTATTACAGCCAGTCTGCAATCGCCGGCTTATGCCATGCAATGCAAGGATCAACTATTAGCATCATTAAAACAAGTGGGATTAAGCAATAAATGGTACGATGCGGTCGAATCTGACCTGACTGCCATGTGTGACCATCTTGACCAGACTTTGAGCCAAAGCACGGACACTGAATAATTTAGGTTAAACACCATTGGTTGATGGGAGCGAATAAATGAAAAAACAGGTCATATTATTAGGACTGCTCTTATTGCTCGTTACTGCGACAGTTCCTGCATGCACTGCTGAATGTTGACAGCCAGCAATTCGAACCGATGCCGTGCAGCATGGGATCGTGGAAAAACCTGCAAGTTTGCCGAATTTACCCAAAATATAAAAATCAACCCATAATATATAATGCCCAGTACGTCCTTTATCTACGCTAGTGTTTGTGTCCACACGTCAGATACAAGAGAATTTATTTTATCTTCCATTTTTTATGAACCTTGTTCATGGCTTTGTATAACGACAATTTACTTTCATTTTGAAAGCTTGCAAAACGATTATATCACTTTTGGTAAATTACAAAGGCCGACACCATGACGAGATCGTATGTGCTCACCTGAGACTGTTTGACAATGCCCCGAACCGACCCGACGTGCAAACTACACTTTTTCAGTTAGGAATGAGTGCACTTTTTGCAGCAATCGCGTATGGGTATTTTCTGAGGGTACTTGTCAAGACATTGCTCGGTATTTTGATGGATTCCTATCATTTTTGTAAAAATCTGTAACAAAATCAGGTCCTTCCCCGTTGTATAGTTATACGAGGTTAAACAAGGAGGACAATTTATGAGTCTGCACGGACGATGAATGGCATGAAGTTGGGTCCTTTATTGCAAAATGCTAATAGCGGTTCTTAATTTAAGGTAATACTAATAAAATAAAAACATGGAGGGAAAAATGTTAAGAAGCAAATTAATCAAGATCAGCATCATTTGTTGCCTAATCACAGCGCTAGTAGTGGGGGTAGTAATACCAGTGGCGGCCGATAGTACCACAACCACAGCATCTTCCACTACCACAACAGCCTCACTCACCACAATCCAAGGCGTGGTTACTGCGGTGAATCCATCCACCTCATCAACTACAGCTCCCACTTTTACCGTTAAAACTGCAAATTCCACTTTGGTTACTGTGGCAGTAGATCCAACCAATACTAAATATTATCTAATCCCTGTGGGAGCAGCGCAATCCTGGGTCGACAATAAGGTAGCTCAAGATAAGAGCGACGAATCCAATGCAGCCAAGCTGAAGAATCTACATATTCCTGCTAATTGGAGAAACAACCTGGGCTTTTTGGATACATTCAGTCGCGCAGGCACGTACTCCGATATAGCGGTCAATGATAGAGTAATTGCGCGAGTTAACAGTAATGATGTGGCTGCGCAGGTTGTTATCATTAAAGCTCCGGTTATTCAACAGGTGAGAGGGACAGTCACGATATCCACTGATAACAACGGGATAACTGTAAATGCTTTAAATGGCACTACTGTAAACCTGACCTACAATAGTTCCACTGAATTCATCGTTAAAGGGTATGCATTGCCCACTGACCAATATGCTGTGGTTACTTACAACAACACTACTATGGTAGCGAGCCTGGTTAACTTCTCGGCTACGGCCCCAGCTCCGGCAGCCACGACTACAACTCCGGTAACCACCACTACCACTTCACCATAATGCTTGATGGCACGCTGCTTTAATTGGTGAATCTATGGTTAAAAAAGAGAAGAGGTCAATTGACCTCTTCTCTTTTTATGCATCCTCAAATAGGAATTTATCCCACCATAAACTTACACAAGCTGAGAGACGCCATGAACGGATCGTGTGCAATGCTTACCCGATTATCTACCAATTGGCGAAGTAATGACTCGACTCGCTGAAAGAGATTCATCGCGCCTGAAAGTTAATTCACAACCTCTTTCCCCAGCTTCCTTGCCTTTCTTCTCATTCTCTGCCGCGCATTTATCCGAGATTTAACCAAATGTGAACCTCTTTTGAAATGTTGAAATGCTACCATTTTCCCCTTCCTTTATTGCCATCTTTAATTATCACGAAGCCAATTCACGTTCGATTTTAAGAGTTTCTCACGCCTCCCCCAAACCCTTCAATTTAATCAGCATTCTTTCTATATGGGCCTCAAAAATGGGCCTTCTAAATAGTTCAGCGAATTTACCCAGAATGCCAAAAGGCAAAGTGACGTTTTCAAAACAGGTAAGTCTGGTGCCTGTTGACGTGGGTAAAAGTGTATATTTCTGTTCGTAGCCTGTTACAAGATTACCCGCAATCATTGTAAAGGCAACACTACGGTTGAAATTCCATTCTGTAACAACAAAATGCAATTTCATCAGTCTTCCCACAGCTCTCTCCTCAAAGTAAAAATTTGTTCCCAAACCGCTACTTTGTGCGCTCGTCTGTAAGATTCTTTTAACCGGGCTGCACCACTTTACTATGTTTGCCGGTTCCGCCATCAAAGGCCAAATTTTTTCGGCCGCGGCAACTATGTCAATAGATTTTAAGATTTTCATTCTTGTTTACCTCTGTTTTTACTCAAATCCAAAAGAAATGGTCATGGCCCACGAGTGCAATTCTAATGTTAAGCTATTCAAGATAATCTCTGAGTTTCCGGCTGCGACTCGGGTGGCGCAACTTACGAAGAGCCTTAGCCTCAATTTGTCGCACGCGTTCACGAGTGATCCTGAATTCCAATCCTACCTCTT
>DLME01000214.1 GCA_002479215.1 Syntrophaceae bacterium UBA7544 | reverse complement strand
TATTTAGGAATGCCTCCAACCACCTAAAGGGTTTTGAATTTTAGCGTCTTTTTGATTTTGGCCTTTGTTTTTTACGAGCAGCATTTTAATATGTTGTAATCAGTCATTGTTTACTAACAACCAGAATGTACGCATGGAAGGGCAGACATCCCAGTGATTGTCCAATGGTAACATTTCAGCGAAATGGACAATTTATTGTTAACATGGTAAAATTCCTCTCGCACTGTGTTTTCTTCAGAAAATGGTATTAAATTTCTGCGTTTGACTAAAATTGGCGAATTTGTTCTAGTCATAATGAGTAATCAAGAGGTGGTGTTTATGGATAATCTGGAACATGCTCAAATTATCGATAAAATCAATGGCTTTTTAGAGAAATACCAATCTGACTTGAGTTACTCTCACGGGGCCGATCATGTTCGGCGAGTGGCAAAATTGGCTGTGAAGATTGGGATGCAGGAAGGAGCTGATTATCAGATCATAGAAATTGCTGCCCTACTCCATGACATCGGTATTGTACCGCTTGGCTGGAGTAGACATGCATTAGGGAAAGATGAGAATGATTTCCAGGAATTTCTCGGGCTGTATGTTTTCCCCACAATTGAACATGGCGACTTAGGCGCACTCATTGCGGATCGATTTCTGGAACGCGTTGGCTATTTTAACCCTCAAAGACAACTTGTCAAGTAAATTATCGGCGAACATGATAAAAGGACGGGACAGACAACGGTTGAATCACAGGTCGTCAACGATGCCGATAAGCTGGAAATGCTTGGAGCTACTTGGATTGCCAGAGCATTTCGAAGGACGAGTGCGTTTGACCGTCGTCAGGGTATCGAATCAGTGCCGAATCAATATTTAAATCGAAATGAGTCATTTCTAAGTACATTCCACACCAAAACGGCGAAGAAGCTGGCTGGGGAACGATATCAATTCCTGATATTGTTTCGTGAGCAATTTCATCGGGAACTGTGCCTTGAAACGTAATTACTGATACCGGCGGAGTTGGCCACGTTAACCGGAGGGTCATCTTGGTATTTAGTTGCACAAATGGGCGTTTTGTTGCTTTGGCTACAGTGGAATGTTGACACACGCTTTACTCATGGTTTTTCCACCATTCGAAGACTCTTTCACCTCAGCCGCCCAGAATCCAGCCATTTACAACCGGATGCGATGGGTATATCATAAGTGTCAAGCCCAAAGAGGAACGAAGTCAGCTCACTGCAACTTGATATGGAATATCCAGATATAATACTTCAAAAGACACAACAGAAAAATTAATTATAGTGGTGAACGAAGATGAAAGAGATATTTGACCATCAGGATATTCAACACAGAGTTTGGATAAACTGGTACCATACCGATGGATTGGTTACAAAGTATGCTGATAACAGCCTTATTAAGATAAGAGGCCTGTCGTATCAGCAATTTCTGGTTCTTATTGTGATGAATAAATTAGGCGCAAATGCGAACGCAACCGAGATAGCGGAATTGCTCGGCAAAAACACGAATACACTGAGCACGATGCTCGACCGCATGGAAAAGAAAGGCTTAGTAAAAAAGACTAGAGACACGCAGGACCGACGTTTGGTGTGGGCCGTAATGACACCAAAGGGTCAGGAAAAACTTACAGCGGCCACGAAGGCAAGTTTGTTAGTGTTTGAGCAATTAGCCTCATGCTTCTCCAAGGAAGAAATGAACAAATTTGACACTTTACTCGAAAAACTGATGAAAAACACCAATAAGTTAGTGAACCCGTCTAAACCTACTAAAAAACGTAAATCATACCGGGACTAACTCGCTCCTCCGGAGATGAAGACCGATTAGTCTTTGCTCTAGTTGCCGGGTATGAAGAAGCCGGTGACATTATGGCTAGTGCCCGGGGTTGCCGGCTGATGATTGAAGTAATCAAAGGAAAGGAGAGGTGATATGGGAGAATCGGGATAATCTAACCAGTTGCCCAAAGAGTGCAGATAGTGTATCAAAGGATACCGGGTGAACTTCGATGCGAACTTGATGCAATACCTCCAGGCAAGAAGACACGTGTGCTAGGGGTATTAAACAAATTTCAACACTCTATGGATACAGTTGTATCTGAGCTTGCACACCGCCTTACTCAGGCAGGCCACTGAAGTCGCTATTGCTTTTTACGCTGGGTAATAAAAAGATAAATTATTGGTATGGTGGTCGTCGCTCGTTTGGAGATTGGTATTTCATGAATTAGAACGATAATAAAGGACTTCATTCATTGTTGTGGGAAAGCATTGGCATTTACGAGAATCGGCCACCGGATTCCATAAGACAACGTCAAGGCTGAAGGGAAGCAGCCGAACTTACACCAACGGTTTTTAAGGGATTTCGGGTTCCCAAACCGGTGTGGTAAATTCCTCGACCGGTATGGTAGTGGGAGCCACTGACGGCAAATAACGAGTGTTTTACGAAATTATTTCTTGGCTACCAAACTTCCGTCATTTTTTCTGGAGCACCACCATGGGGAAGAAATCTGCACGACCTTTCGTCACCATGAGACCTTTATCTTTTCTCCGTTTAATTGACCCCAATAGACCGTTATTTTGTGACAAATGCTGCTGGAAATGGCCCATCGGTTATTCAGAACTCTATTTATTAAGGATTTTTGTTTACAGTACTCGTAAAATAATAACGGTTCTATAGTATTTTTTAAAAAACACTGACTTTGTCTCTAGGATCATGTTTACATCAGTTACTCTCATCTGTTAACATTGTTTACAAGAATGTAAACAATAAAAGAATAATATGTCATTATTGTAGTTGACCCAGTGCTGCACAATGACGAGTCAATGCCTGTCCGTATACCAAATGAACAAAACACCCTGTGATAGTCATTTGATTAGAACCGCCGATACTCTCGCAGTCATCTTCCACCAATATGTCTGGCATAACTGCCTCAGCGATATCGCTGTACGACTCTTTTCCCCTCCGTAACAATAAT
>DLME01000121.1 GCA_002479215.1 Syntrophaceae bacterium UBA7544 | reverse complement strand
CCAATTCAAAAAAGCTGTCCCGCACCAGAACCAGTCTTGAAAGTCATCCCTGGAGGTATGGTCAATACGCGGCCTGCGAGGAAGGAAAAGAGAAGGGGCGGCATAAACGTAACAGTTTGAGGCGTCGCGACGCCTATTAGAGGCAAAAACTTACGAAGAACGTAAAAAGACACTATGGTCAGGACAAATGCCACTATGAAGCCTGCAAGAGGGTTTTTTCAAAAAAGAGCGAAGACCAGCTTTATTGCTCAAACAACGGCAAATGTCGGCACGCTCAATTCAATAGAGATCATCCGCGCTGTAGTCATAAAGTGATTAAAGCAATTATAAGAACAGTGCTGGAGGAGATGAGGTAATGCCCCCAAGATCGAAGATAAAGACTTTGCCACCGAAAATTCGGGAGGACTTTGACAAGAAACTTATAGTCGATGGTTTTCGCAATTATGCCGAATGTGAAAAGTGGTTTGCCGAGCGTGATTATAAAATATCGAGATCATCTGCTCAGCGCTACGGAAAGGGTCTGGAGAAAAAAGTAGAATCCGTAAAGGCCGCAACGGACATGGCTACGGCACTAACCGATCAAGTAGGTGATGATGCCGGGAAAATGAATGATGCCGTGCAAAGAATGTATCAGGAAAAGATTTTTAATGCTCTTTTGGAAATGGAAGATATCGATCTGAGCAAGATGGATTTTGTCAAGCTGGGCCGCGCGATCAAGGATATGACGCATTCTTCCATATCACAGCAAAAATGGATGAGCACGTTCAGGAACAAGGCGAAGACGACAGCGGATGAAATTGCAAAAAGAGCCACGAAAGGTGGCCTGTCTGCGGAGAAAGCCAAAGATTTTAGAAAGATGATTTTGGGGATTGCGCAATGAGTTTACTATATTTTGAACAAGAATTTGAATATGGAGGTGATAGTGTGAAATTAAAAGAAGATCCACGAATGAAGGCCTTTCTTAGGCTTGGCGATGAAATTATGTGTAATATACAAACAGAACAGTTTTCAGAGGGCGAGGATCCTGGGGAAACCCTGCATCGGAAAACGATGGACATTGTGATGAACCCTCCGGCTGCGGATATGAGCGGGGGGCCAATATCGGGCAGAATCGATTATAAGAGCGCCTTTGATATCGCTTGCGCGCAGAATCCCGACCTTGCGGCCCGATACATTCAAAAGATGGAAGAGGGAAAGGCGGCAAAAAGTTCAAAGGAGCAAGATACAACCAACTTTTCTAATATAAGGAGAAAGTAAACCATGATTTTAACTGGCGATAAAGTAAAAGAAATTAGAGCAGGCGATAGAAATAATTTAAAAAAATTCGCCGATAATGCCGAAATGAGCAGGCAGCAAGCGCTGGACAAAGTTGAGAAAGAACATCGTAGCCTTATGGAGAAGATTAAAGCCCTCATGGACGAGAAGGAGGAGTTTTTAAGAGCTCCTATGTCAAAGACAGAGCTTCTTACCCATGCAAAAGATGAGTTAAATAAATACCGGGCCCAGGCTGTTTCTTTACTTGCAAAACATCTCCAAGACTGCCAGAAAGGGCATTCTGCGCCATTTTGGGAGATTGTCATGAAAGGGATGTTTGCCGAAGACAAGGCTTATAGGCTCTTGTGGCTATTCCTTTCGGAAAAGGACATCGAGACCATTGTTAAAGGATTTGATGAAATCGGTATACCGGCAGCAGAGAGAGACGCAAAAATTGCAGCCATTGATGCTCAGATCGGCAAATTAACGGCGAAATTAAATAGCGGCCAATGACGGGGACATAAATACCCTGCGGGGTGGGTGGTGTCTGCGGCCCGTCAGCGCGGCCACGCGTTCTTACCGCGATACCGAACCCCGCCCTCCTTTTTGGGGGTAGGTAAATTAACGTAATCGGTGACAAATTCCCGTGAAAGTTGTGCAAAAATAGAGTAGACCTGACATGAATATCTAAATTAACGGGTGTGTTTATGAAAAAACTAATAATATTCTTTCTTGCGTTGTTGTTGTTTTGTGGCTGCGAATCGCGGCTGGATCGGGCTATACCTCAGTCTTCCTTAGTAGGCGCGGTATCCATCGAAACTAAAATTGAGGGCAATTGGGGTGATCATCATAAGCGCGATGGAGATCCTAAAGATTGGACAGATGTTTGGGTAATTGGGTTTGTCCCATGCAACATAAAAAGAGAGCAGATAAAACCAACTTTATTGGCGATTTTTAAAACAGTAAAAAATGAATATTCAAAATGCACCTTCATGAAGATTAAAATATCCCCAGATGAAGAAATGATAAGGCAATGGGGCCCATCTATCGGCACTTTAGAATACAACAACGGCAAAATTGATATCGTTTATGGTATTCCCTCAGATAAGCAAATAGAAGAGCATAACGCTAAAATTGGCCAACTGGAACCCACATTCAAAAAAGGAAATATTTTTGAAAGAGATTATAAGAATCTAAAACAAAATAATGAGCCGCGTCTCTTCCGCCCCGATCCGGAAACCTATCTCGCTGGTAAAAAAATTTTAGACGCATACAAACCCTTCCGGAAAAAAATAAAAGATAAAGACTATTACTCATGGGAAGATATCTATAGAGATGCATCTAAGGAAATCAGTAAAAAATTAAATATACCTCCTAAAGAAATTGAGGATAATTTAAATTTTATGTGTTCTTATTTTGATTTAAATGGCTTAGGATGGGATGAGGAAAAGTTTGATTTAATATTATAAATTTTGTCGCCGAATACTTTTAAACTAACAAAATTTGTGCAAAAATAGAGTATAATAGGGATGAATATCTAAATTAACGGGTGTGTTTATGAAAAAACTAATAATATTCTTTCTTGCGTTGTTGTTGTTTTGTGGCTGCGAATCGCG
>DLME01000158.1 GCA_002479215.1 Syntrophaceae bacterium UBA7544 | reverse complement strand
GGCAAGTTTTTGCTCTTCCACGTAAAGGGCATAGACGTAGAGGGTCGCCATACCGAAAAACATGCTCAAAACATCTTTGCGTTCGGCCGCCCAGGCCACCGATTCCACCCGCAGAGGATGCAGGGCGAAAAGAGTCGCGACGAAAGCCGAAGGCCAGAGGGACTTGGTCGTTTTTTCTAGAAAGAAGAACAAAAAGAGGACACTGCCGATGTGCAATAATAAATTTACCAGGTGATGACCGGAAGCGTTGGCGCCGAATAAGCTCCAGTCCAGAGCATGAGAAAGTAGCGTCAGGGGATGCCAGTTACTGGAGACAACAGCGCTAAATGCCCATTTGATCGTTGCTGAATTAAGGCCTGCCTGAATATGATTGTTTTTGGTAATGTATTGGCCGTCATCAAAATTAACAAAACCATTACCTAAAATCCGGGCATAAGCGATAAAAGTAGCAACAATTAAAAATATTACGATGAGGGAAGTGTATTTTTTTTTCATGAATAGAAAATATCCACGTAATAATTAAACAAAAATAAGTAATCCTTTACTACATCCTATATTTATTTGGCAATAAAAATTGGCGTACTGAAAAACTGTCGCCGATAGTAATTAATGTTTTTGTTGTTTTTCCATCTCTAGCGCCAGCCGCTGCTATTTCGATATCATAAGAAGTCGTTAAGCGGAAAAGAGGGATAGCGCCCTATTAATTATAACATTGCTTCTGATGGAACAGAGTATAAGAAGAAAGATCTTGTGTGTCAAAAGAATTTTGGCCACAAAATGTAATGCGTGGTGTTGATATTTTTCTTCGGGCGTGGATTGTGTTTATTACGGGTTGAAGTCCTGCATTTTCGTCGAAGTTTACGATTTACTGACTATAAGAAAAAGTGTTTGCTGAAAATACCTGTTACTATTTGATGGTGGGCAGTCATCAAAATTGAGGATTACGGATGGAAAGGGAGGAATGAGAAGTTCATCGGACGGGGCGGCTAAACCGCCCCGTCCGATGAAACGATTTATTGTGCCCTTTTTACCATTTTAACTAAAAGAATATTTTATCGGCGTAAATTGAGAGCACGCTCGTAGTGATATAATGCTTCTTTCTTTTTATTTAATTTGTAGAATATCTGTGAAAGCAGATAATGAACTTTATAATCTTTAGGGGTGATAACTACCAATTTCTGAAGATGATATACCGCCTTTATTAAATTGCCATTTTCATATTCTATTTGCGCCAGAGACCTATGAGCCATAGGATTATATGGATTAATTGCCAAGGTTTTCTCAAAATTAATGATTGCTTTCTCTTTTTCACCACGTTCACATAAATAATAATTTCCTAAACGCCAGTAAATCTCTTGTAGATTAGGATCATTTTCCAGAGTTTCAATAATATGTGAATATAGAGATTCAGTGTTATGCCAAATTTTTATTTGATTAAAGCTCAACCAACCTAAAACAGTAATGACAATTAGCAATACTGAAACAGATATTATCGGAAAATATTTTATTTTTATAAAATTAATTAGTCCAAATGCAATGATTATTGATAAGCATATAGATGAAACAAGTGAATACCTGTCAACAGGGTAATGAGGGTGTTCAAAAAACCCCATGACAGGTATTGATAAAATAATATAGGACAGCAGTAGTGCTAAACCTATTGGCCACCGTTTTCTAAAAATAAATATGACAATAGAAAATAGAAAAAAACCAAAAGCTCTTAACAAAAAAGGCAAAGATAATGGGTCAAATGAGACTAGTGTATAGTAAATTGGGGCCAGATGTACGGGATAGAATGGTCGATATATATAATATACTATAATATAAACAGCTTGCATCAACCGATCTAATATACCAAACTCTGACAATGGGACAGGGGGGCTCCATACTCCTGCCGACTTCACACGCACAACTACAGTTATTACACCAATTAAAACAGCGGGAATTGCGAATGTAAGTTTTTCTAATAAAACTTTTTTTGCAGCTTGAGATTTCCACCATCCAATAACGCCCCCAATTCGTTTAAAGAGAAAAATATCTAAGATAAAAAAGACGCCAAAATAAGTTAATCCAATTGCGTACGATAACAAGGATGCAGTATAAAAAATAAACGCCGATACAATCAGAAAAAGATACCGCCTTTTATCAAATTCTGATTCAATGGCTTTTATGTAACATAATGTTGAGAGTAGTAAGAAAAAGACAGCTTGGCAGTAAGTGCGATCTAGTGCCCAAACGACTGGTTCAACCCGCATAGGGTGAAGAGCCCAACAAAGAGTCGCAAGTGAAGCTGTGATATTTATATACCCATGAACTTTATGAGTACTGTTTTGAATTGTTAGTGGAGACAGCAACAAAATTTTTCTTATTATCAAAAACAATACACCAGAACTAAGTCCGTGCAAAAGCCAGTTTACCAGATGATAACCAAAGGGGTTCAGACCAAAAAAATGATAAGTAGCACTCCAACTTAATAAAGTTAAAGGGTTATACCTCATCATTGAATCAACATCTGTAAAAGCCCAGTAGATGCGCTCAAGACTTAACCCGCCAAGGTTTGGATTCTTATAAATAATCGCGTCATCCCATATGACAAAATCGGCAGTTAAGACTTCGGAAAAAATTGCCAGAACGATTAATGATATTATTATAGAAAAAATAATTGGAGATTTGAGAGGAAAATTATATCCAAAATTTGTTTTCTTGGTTTTGTTTACAGCCATTGTTTTCCAGTAGGTTTTGTTTTTTTATCGTTTCGCGACAACGGACATCATCAGCCGCCACCGTTAGTGGTCGGCTGGATGTTGTTGTGAAGTTTATTACACACAGATTTCGGTACCACTTTATTCTATATGAAACTTATTGTTTAAGTCAATCAGGGAAACCCTGATTTTTCAGGGAAAAAACACTTAGATTTCGGGTAAGGAATTTCCTGATTTGATCTGAGGATTACCGTTGGAAAGGGTTGACCTACCTCCCGAAAAGTGGCAAAAGCCGGTGAGTGGACATGAGACAGCAGCTCTCTGAAACATTAAAGACTCTTCATGTCGAACGGATTAGGGAAACTCTGGGTAAAGGCCGGGGTCAGGTGCCGGACTTGGTTTTTGTAAATGAAGAATGTCGCATAATAAACGCATTTAACAGGGAACGGGTATTTTTCAAAAGCTTGGCCAAAGCGAATTTGAGGCGAATCCGGATACATGACCTTAGACATACGTTTGCCTCTCTTCTGATCCAGAATAATGAAAGCCTCGCATATGCAAAGGAATAGCTCGGGCACCATTCGATTCAGATCACCGTGGACACGTACGGCCATCCTGTTCCGGGTGTGAATCGTCAGGCTGTTGACAGGCTGGATGATATGTGCTTTAATTTGGATCAACAGCACGGGTGCATATAGGGTGCAGGGGACACACACGAAAGGATCAAAATGGGTACATTTTGCAATGTAAAAGTCTTTAAAATACCGAATACATTGAATATCCATGGAACTGCAAAACCGTTATTCTCCGGT
>DLME01000137.1 GCA_002479215.1 Syntrophaceae bacterium UBA7544 | reverse complement strand
CTTGGTTTTCAGGTACAGCACTATTTTTTGCTGGGTCATTTGCCTTTGGTATTACCGTAGGCTTGATCGGCATCAAAAGAATGATGTCCAAAAAGATTTTTACACTTCTTGAAATCGCTGCGGTAATTCTTACAGCGTGTGCTTGGTGGTCAGCAGCAGGTAGCGAAGCAACCTCTGCTGTACAAAAAAGTAGATTGGACTTGTTGCCTGGAATGCGTGCAGAGCAGGGCAACGATAAGAAGATGCTTCAAGAATACCTTCTTCTCCAAAGGACGGTAATCGATAAATTGACAAGCCATGACAGCAGTAACTTCATAGACGAACTAAGGAAAACTTTGCCTTAGAGAAAAGAGGAAAGGAGCAAAATCAATCAAGAAAGTGATAGATTGTTGGCTGACTACAACGTCAGACTGATTCCAGTCCGAAGCTTTATTCTAGCGGAACTTGATCATCGCATGGACGCTTTGAGACGAGATGGCTTGATAGTTAAGATTGAAAAATCTGAGCAAGGCGAGCCTGCCATTATAGATGTAACTCCATTCGATTTAAGAGGGCAGACTCGCACTTTGGGTGCACAGCTTCGTAGCTATACGTTTAAGGATGGATCATCCTGTATTATAGTCCAAAACCGTGCATTTTTGGATCCTGGTGTCCCAGACCCTACACTTCAGATTATGTTCGACCTTATAAAATCAGATCATTACGATGAACACTTGGTTGACATCATTTTTACTCCAAGACAATCAAGAATTAACAATGCTAAACCGAGTAAGCTACATTTCGACCAATATTCATCGGATATCAACCCAATGGGCGACCAGAAACTGTTGGACAGCATTGTTACAGCAATAAATAAGTTTGTAACTTACTCGGTTGTGGAATCAGAATTTCAGAAACGAGAGTAGCAAGCATGTGCTCGTGGAATGTCTTTTATCAATAACTGTACACTCGAAAGTAGATTGCCTCTATTCTGAAAAACCGCCCCGCACCGTGCCTGGCGTTGCGGTGCAAGGTTTCGGCCTAGATTGGGGATCGATCAAGGGGTATGAGAATAGATGGGATAAGTTTCCCGCAATGATCATTTGCTGAGGGAATAAAATGAGCTTCATCAATATTAAGCGTGCAGTGGATAACATAAAGACAGGGACCACTTCAGTTTACTCTCCTCTTGTCGAACTGATTGTCAATGGCATTCAAGCTATCGACTCGAAAAAAGAGGGAAACGGAAAGATAACGATTGTGGTCCAGCGATCGACACAAACCGAGTTCGACGGTATTCCGGCTGTTGAAGGTTTTGCCGTCACCGATAATGGCATTGGTTTCACAGACGAAAACACGAAAGCATTTGACACACTTTATACTGACCAAAAAATTGAGGAAGGTGGAAAGGGGTTCGGAAGATTTATCTGTCTTAAATATTTTCAGGATTTCAGCGTAGAAAGCCACTTTAGACATGGCAATACCTTCAAAAAAAGAACCTTTTCCATGGGGAAGGGCAATGACATTATTGTCGGCGAGAATGTGGTTCCGTCAGAGTCAACGGATACCGGTAGCATAGTCAGATTATTTCCTGTTAAAAGCACTTTTCAAGAGAAAACGCTCCCAATCATTGCTAGAAATATTGTAGAAAAAATCCTTCCGTATTTTATAACCAAGAATTATGAATGTCCTGTAATCACAATTACTGAGGATGATAGATCCGATTCGTTTGTATTAAATGAATATGTTAACAATGAGTTGGGGGATTTCATTAAAGAGCTTCCCATATCAGGTGATACCTTCAGTTTGATAGGGCAGAAAGGTGTTGAAGATTTTAGTGTAAGAGTATTCAAATATTATAGTCCAAGGGCTCAAAAGAGCAAGATCAGCTTGGTGGCCAATAAACGGGAGGTTACAGAAACACCTATACACAATCACATTCCAGAATTTAATGACGAATTTTACGACAGAATTCACGACGGAGAGAGCGTAAGAGCAAAAAACTACATCATCAAAGCGTATGTCTTTGGCAAATACCTTGATAGGCACGTATCATTAGAGCGCGGTTGTTTTGAGTTCGTGAGAGATAATGATTTGTTCTATGGGATTTCTCAAAATCAGATAGAAAGAAAAGCATCGGCCATAGCTAAAGAGGCAATTGGGGAAGAGATTACTGCTCGACAAGAAAAAAAGCGAGAACGCGTCAATACTTATGTTGATGAGGAGGCCCCATGGCACCGCCAAATCCTGAAAGACGTGGATCTATCTGACATGCCATTTAATGCGTCAAAAGAAGAAATTGAATCTACATTACAGGCTGAGAAATTTAGACAAGAGGTTACAATCAGACAAGAAGTGAATAAATTGCTCGCCGAAAATACAACTCCAGAGATGCTTAAGGATAGCGCCGCGAAGATTGTTGCAAACCTTTCAGAGAATAGTAAGAATGATTTGATTCACTATGTTGCTTTAAGACGTAGTGTGCTGGATATCTTCAAGAAAAGCTTAGAAGTTGGACCAAATGGAAAATACTCCTCGGAAGGAGTTGTCCATGATATCATTTTTCCAAGAAAAGGCGACACTAACAGAACACGGTTCGAAGATCATAATCTCTGGATTCTCGATGAGAGGCTGAACTTTACTTCATTAGTAACATCCGATTTGCCATTGAACGGACCAAAGTCAGATAGGCTTGACTTGCTTGTTTACAATCATCGAGTGGCATTTAGGGATGATAATGAACCGAGTAACCCGATTCATGTCTTTGAGTTCAAAAAACCCATGCGGGATGACTTTGCTAATCCTTCGGAAGATGAAGATCCCGTGGAGCAGGTCGTAAGATATGTTAATGACATAATTGAGGGTGATTTCAAAACACCCGATGGACGCAAGATCCTTCTTGGATCTAATACTCCGTATTACGGATATGTTATTTGCGATGTAACAAAGAAGATGGAAAAATGGCTAGAAAAAATTAAAAATTTTAAGCCAATGCCAGACCACCAAGGATGGTTTCAGTGGCACGACAGCATCAACTTGTACATCGAAGTACTTAGCTGGGATAAGATTTTAAAAGATGCAACTATGAGAAATAAGATATTCTTTTATAAGCTTGGTATATGATTCCCGTG
>DLME01000094.1 GCA_002479215.1 Syntrophaceae bacterium UBA7544 | reverse complement strand
CAGCTTCAGAGAGATTTCCTGATCGCGCTTTTTGAGTTCTTCATTGGCGTCATTAACCAGCAATTGATAGTCGCGCAATTTCTTTTGGTAAGCGTCTTCTTTATCTCTGCGCGCGCTAGCCGTCAGAATGGAGCCTTGTTTATCCAATTCGTCCTTCATTTTCTTAAGTTCTTTTTCCGCCGACGAAATTAAAGCTTGTTTCTTTTCCGCCACTTTCTTTAAATCCTCTCCCGCCTTTTTGCCGGAGGTAGAATTTTGCATTATTTCTCTCATGTTGATAAAACCGATTTTGTCCGCAGCCAAAGAACTAGTGCCCCAGACAAAAAGAAGCAGGATAATTCCTCCCATCAGGCAAATATTTCTTTTCATATAAATTCTCCTCTTTATTTATTGTTCCCGTTGTACGAACCCCTATTCAAACTTTTGATGTTATTTATGCTTATTAAGTTTTTTAACATTAGCATTACGCGGTGCATTAACTTCAGCCGATAGGATAAGTTTTGGCGGTATTTGCTGAGCTCCAAATATTTTGACCAAGTGCTTCATTGATCTATCAATTTCTATAAGATTATTTGTCGAAATATCCTCTAATCCGGAAACAAGTAATCCCTGAGCGACTTCCGGGGCCGATTTTACCAAATCATTTCCATTAGCTGTCAATTCAATCCAAACAACACGGCGATCATCTTTAGACCGGCGTCTTTTAACTAAATTTTGTTTTTCTAAGCGATCAATAATGCCAATAACGGTGGTGGGATGAAGATATAGATTGTCGGCAAGATCTGAAACTTTAATCGGTGATCTTTCATTAATTGTTTTTATTGCCCAAAGTTGAGGACCAGTTAATCCGGTTTCTCTTTCGACTTTTTTGGATTGCTCATTTAAAATTTGGAATACTCGCCGCAAATTGTCGATAATATTTGAGATAATTGGCTTTTTATCGCGCATGGCGCCCCCTTAAAAAAGTTCTTGCAAATTCGTAATAACTAATATAGTGTGTATACACATCATAGGTATACATAGCATTAGCATGGTAGAATATAAAAGTAAAGAAAAATATCGTCCGGGAGTTAATTTAATGATATTTTCACAAAAGTATATTTTGATCACATTTATTATTTTCTGTGTGCTATTATATAGTTCGTCGGCCAACGGACAGAAACTCATTTCTCATCTAAAAGGTAAGTGGTTCGGAACATTGCTGTTTCGGGCGACTTCCACTGGCTTTACTTCATTAAAGAATTCAATAAGCATCAATATTTTAGAGCAGATGTGATGTCATGCAACTAAATAATTTAGAATACATAACTAATTTCACCATGGCCAAAATTCTCCGAATTCTTTGCTCGATGAATCTAACAAGAGGAGGCCTGATAATAATATTAATTTCTATTTTCTATTTTATATTCCGTTCGTTTATCAACAATTTTTTAACTCCCATTTTCCGGCAGGAGCGGTGAAGAAAGATGCTGAATTAAAACAGAGATATTTATTATCTCTGCAATAAATATAATAAATTATAAAGGAGGCAAGTTGTAAAAATGAGAAAAGCGATTATTTTTATGGGTTTGATTGTTTTTGTTTTAGCTTATGCGGGATGTGCGGAAAAACAAATAACAAAAAGTGAGGGAACTGCTTCTACTCAAAAAGAACAAGCAATGCAGGAACAGGCAGGGTCACAAATGACGGCTAGTCTGAAGGACATCAATTTTGATTTCGACAAATCTAACATCCGTCCGGGAGACGGGCAAATTCTCTCCGGTCACGCCGCTTTCCTTTTGAAAAACAAGAATGTCAAAATTGTTATCGAAGGAAATTGTGACGAGAGAGGAACCGTGGAATATAATTTAGCGCTGGGTGACAGGCGAGCAATAGAAGCAAAGAAATATCTGGTTAAGTCCGGCGTAGACAAAAAGAGGATAAAAACAATTAGCTACGGCAAGAAGAATCCTCTTGATCCTGCGCATAATGAGGAGGCATGGGCAACAAACAGAAGAGATCATTTCGTTGTTAAATGATAGATGTGTTGAAATCACCATTGATCCACTGTCGGTAAAAAAATAAAAATGAGTATCTATATTTTTAAACATAATACTCAATAAATTACTGGGAAGAATCTTACATCCTCCTTTCCAGTCGTTTCGGGCGACTACGAAACGATAGCTGATTTCATGGCCCCGGAGTGGTGCCCGGGGCTATGAAATTCCTTCTGTATTAAGGTCTTCAAGAAATACTGTTTGAAAGAAAGTATGCAAGTCAAAATTGCCAAATGCTTGAGTACAGGAAGTACTAATTAAGTTTCGGACTTATAACTGACAATTAAGTCAAATCTTTCATATGGGATTTAAAAAAGCGATGAATTAGAGAAAGCAGGATTATGCTGATAATGACTGCAATAAATACATCTAAAGATACACCTGTCATTGCAACCCCAAGAGCGGTACCGGCCGCGGGTGGATGTTCCGTATCTGTAACTACCATTGTGAATATTGTAGCTCCGACGGCAAGTGAATATACAATAATGGAATATATTAAAGCCGGCTGCGGAATTAAAGAAAACAAAAATCCGTATAGAAGACCGACCAACTGACCTCCTATTACATTTCTGGCCTGTGCAGTTATGTTATCAGGCATTGCAAATACGATAAAAGCGGTAGCACCGATTGATGCTATTATTACTGCATTCTGTAAGCTCAAGAAATAAAGAACGATAAAAACAGATAAAGTAGCGAGGATACTTTGCAGCACATAATACCTCCAAAATTGCCTCCATTCATCAACCATTTTTTTGAAAGATTTTATCATATGCTGACCTGTCCTTGATATTGGTACCACATATTAAATTAGAGTTCAGTAGTTTTCTGATTATTACAGATTGAAAGAAAGCA
>DLME01000252.1 GCA_002479215.1 Syntrophaceae bacterium UBA7544 | reverse complement strand
TTATAAGGCCGGTTTTAATAATCCTTACCCTGCCTTTAAGCATAATAACTCTTGGTGTATTTTCTTTTTTTATCAACGCATTTTTACTAGAGTTGGTCGCTTATATAATACCGGGATTTGAAGTTGACGGCTTTCTGGCCGCGTTTTTGGGCGCTCTTATGATCAGCATTGTCAGTTGGCTCGCCAATTTTTTTATTGTCAGTAACAATACCGGTAGACCAAAACGGCAGGATGTTATTGACATGGAAAAAGGGGACGACGGCAAATGGCGCTAGCCGCTACGCTTAACTTAACACCGGCGATGAAGCAGTATGTGGAAATCAAAGAAAAATATCCCGACTGCATCTTGCTTTATCGCATGGGTGATTTTTATGAAATGTTTTTTGAAGACGCGGTAACTGCTGCACCTCTTTTAGAAATCACACTGACCTCCCGCAATAAAGGAAAAGAAGACAGCGTGCCGCTTTGCGGTTTTCCTTATCACGCGGCTTCCGCGTACATCGCCAAGCTTGTGGAAAAAGGCTTTAAAGTGGCGATATGCGAACAAGTCGAAGATCCCAAGAAAGCGAAAGGAATTGTCAAAAGAGAAGTTATACGGGTCATTACTCCCGGACTTATTTTGGAGGAAGAGAATCTTGCCGCGGGCGAAAACAATTATTTGGCTTGTCTTTGTGCCGGGAAAGATTTACTGGGGCTTGCTTTTTTGGATATTTCCACGGGTGAGTTTCAAGTAAGCGAATTCCCCGACCGCGATTCCTTCCTCTTGGCCATTTCCGGGTTGGAATTTAAAGAATTAATTTTAGCACGGTCTTTTCCCGATAAGATATTGATTAAGATGCTGGAGTCGCAAATGCCCGCAGGCCTGATCAATTACTTTGATGAAGATTATTTTCTAACCGGGAAAACTTCCGCTATTTTGAATCAGAATTTCACCGACGAAGTTTTGGCTAAAATAAAGATTAATGAGCATGCGGCGGCGATGTCAGCCGCCGGCGCTATTTTGTGCTATGTTAACCAGACGCAAAAAATTCGTCCCGAGCACATAAGCGAAATTAAATGGTACAATCCGGAAAATTATCTCATCCTTGATGAGGCGGCCCGCCGGAATTTGGAGATATTTGCGACAATTCAAGATAATTCCAAGGCCGGTTCTCTTTTTTCCCTGATCAATGAAACCCTGACTCCCATGGGCACGCGGCGTTTAAGATGGTGGCTGAATTACCCCTTGGTGAATGCGGAAAAAATCGGGGCGAGGCTGGCGGGTGTCGCTGAAATTAAAGAAAGCCATATTTTACGGTCGAATTTACGCAAAACTTTATCCGGCATTTACGATTTGGAAAGGCTCTCCGGCCGGGTGGCTCTGCGCGTGGCCAACCCCCGCGATTTAGTTGCGCTGAAAGTTTCTCTTTCGGTTATCCCTGAACTTAAAACGATGTTGCTGGATTTCACCGCTTCTGTAATTGCCGCGATTCGTGCTCAGCTTACAGAAATGCCCGCCGTCGTTGATTTGATTTCCCTGTCCATTGTGGACGATCCGCCGCCAAGAACGCAAGATGGCGGTTTTATCGCCGCCGGTTATGATGGAGAACTGGATAAACTACGCTCGATCAGTCGTGATGGAAAGAAGTGGATTGCGGCGTTAGAAAACAAAGAGCGGCAAAAAACGGGGATTAATTCCTTGAAAGTCGGTTTCAATAATGTTTTTGGTTACTACATCGAAGTGACCAAAGCTAATGCGGCGATGGTTCCGGATTCCTACGTAAGAAAGCAAACATTGGTTAACGCGGAGCGATACATCAATCAAGAGTTGAAAGAATTCGAGCAAACCGTTTTAAACGCGGAAGAAAAAATCAAAGAAAGGGAAGGGGAATTATTTATCTCTCTGCGTGACAATCTTGCCCCATATATCTCCGGTATTCAAAAAAGTTCGTTTCTCGTTGCCGAACTTGACGCTCTTACCTCTCTGGCTGAAGTTGCCGAAAAGTATCATTATGTCTGCCCAGAAATTGATGCTGAAGATATTATTGCGATCAAAGACGGACGCCATCCTGTGGTCGAGGCGGCGCTGAAGAAAGAAGGTTTTGTGCCGAACGATTGTTTTCTTGATTTGCAAAACAATCATTTGCTCATTATTACTGGTCCGAATATGGCGGGTAAATCCACTTATATCCGGCAGGTGGCTTTGATCGTTCTTTTAGCGCAAATGGGGAGTTTTGTCCCCGCGACTAAGGCCAGAATTGGAATTGTCGATAAAATATTCACCCGTATCGGCGCGTCCGATAGTTTGGTTATGGGCCAGAGCACCTTTATGGTCGAGATGACGGAAACAGCGGAAATATTAAAAAATGCGACTTCCCGCAGTCTGGTTATTATCGATGAAGTGGGCCGTGGGACTTCTACTTTTGACGGCTTGAGTATCGCCTGGGCGGTTGCGGAATACATTCACGATTTACAGGGAAAGGGTGTACGCGCGTTGTTTGCCACTCATTACCATCAGTTGACGGATTTAGCGGCGACAAAAAACGGCGTCAAAAACTATAATATTGCGGTAAAAGAATGGGGAGAAAAGATAATTTTTCTGCGCAAGATTATGGAGGGCGGCACCAGCCGTAGTTACGGAATTGAAGTGGCGCGTATTGCCGGTGTGCCACAGGAAGTAATCAAGCGCGCCAAAGAAATATTGCATAATCTGGAAAAGGGAGAGTTTGATGAAATCGGAATGCCCCGTATTGCCCGCGGTACCGGCAACGGGAAAAATACAAATCCTCAATTGAATCTATTTGTGGAAAAAGAAGATGAAATCGTTGCCGAACTTAAAAATATCGATATTTCCTCAATGTCGCCGCTGGAGGCACTTAATAAATTAAGTGAGTTGAAAGGCAAGATATCAGATTAATATGCCCATTCTTTTATTTCTCTTTTTGACTGTTTATTAATTTAGGAAGCAGGTTGATAGCCCAGGTGTTGATTTGGTTCCAATCGCGTAAATCTCCTTCCGGCGCTTTAACTATATATTTAATGATGAATGTTTCCCAGAAGCTTAACTTGGAATAATCCATTTTTCCGGTAAAAAGCCCCACGTCCACAGGTGTGACTTCGGCTCGTAACGGATCAAGATAGGCATTGGCGGTTTTACGATTTTCTTCAGTATTTTCTCTTAAAATAAAACAAACTATAAAATATGCGGCCGGTACTTTCCGAAGGTCATCTTTATGGGCATAGACAAAATCCGTCATCTCCGGCAAAAGACTGCCGGCACGAATAGCGCTACCCAAAACCACGCTTTGGTAACCGTCTATACTTTGCACTTTTTTTATAGGTTTAACATCTACCATGGTCCCGCCTGCGGCGAGTTCCTTTCCAATAGCATCGGCAACTTCAGCGGTAGAACCGGCGCGAGTAGCGTAAGCAACTAATATCTTGGGGGCCATGGGTTTATTTTCTCCGTAGCTATTTTCAATTAGGTTTATCTCCGAAGCTGCGCAATAATTAGAAGAGGTGAACAAAAGTAGAATCAAAAAAGTGATTAGCGGAAAAAGTAACAAGCTCTTTAAGTATTTCTTTTGATTGGCTGCGTATTCGTTATTGATTATGTGATTATTGCAGTTCATTATCCACATTATAAACTTTTTTCAATTGAATGTAAAAAAAAAGGGGAGCAGATGCTCCCCTTTTGAAGGAGGGATGTGACTTTTAGCTATTGACACATACCCATTCCTGGTCCAGGTCCTCCATGGCCCCTCATACCGCCACGAGGTCCAAAACCGGGACCTCTGCCCCAGCCGAAGCTCGCCAGTTTTTCTTTCTGCTCCGGGGTGAGTACTTTACGAATTTCAAAACGCAGCAAAGTGGATTTATCCTGAACTTGATCGCGCAGTGTTCTTACTTCTTTTTGTAGGGCAATTATCTTGTCTTTATCCGGGTTGGGTTGCAGCCACAACCTGCGCAATGCCACCGATTTATCAAACATCTTTTCTCTGATCGGCCTGATTTCCTTTTGGTTGGCTGTGGTAAGAGCTTCAATCTTGGTTCTTTGTTCATCTGTAAGGTTTAATCTCTGCAAACCTGCTTCATTGCAATATCCACGGCTTCCGTCATCACTAGGGCCGCCAAAGGCAAATGCTGATGCACTCAAGAGTAAGCCAAGTCCGACAACCATCAATACTAGTGTTAATTTTTTCATAATCAATCTCCTTTCAAGAGCTTTTAAATTAGTTAGTTACTTCTAAGTAAGGTGTTTTATAAACAGCCTTAATGTTCATTAACTCACTGAATTTGAAAGATAAGAAAGCAACAAATATATATTCCAATATTAATTTTCTGGAAGCGAATGGATAATATCTGTTCAATAGAAAGGCTATTAAGCATGCTATCAATATCAATGTTAACTTTTTCATAATCAATCTCCCTACTCTGTTATCTTTGCTTCAGTTAAGATATTGTACAGCAAGGCTTATGCCAATGGCGCTTTTATTTTCCAACAGTCGGTAATCGCAAGATTAATAACGAATATGTCAATTTCACGTTGAAATATTTCGGGAATAAGTGGATAGTATTTATCCAAGAAAAGTATCCATCTGGGTACAGAGTATCCAGCAATTACTGGAGATTTGGATGTGACCAATATAACGAAGAAAAGATTCTGGTTTGATTTTTCCGTTTGGGTAGTAATTGGCGCTATAGCCGTAATGGCCATCGTGGCTGCGGTTATGGCTCTGGCGCATTTTCAGCGGCAAAAAGAGCAGGCGGTCGAACTTTTAATAGAGAAGGGTGCGACGCTCATCCGGTCGTTTGAAGCTGGTCTGCGCAGTCCCTTAAGTATAAAAGAAGGAACATTTGGGCTGCAAAAATTATTAATGGAGACAGCCCAGCAGCCGGATATTGATTACATCATTGTTGCCGCGAGCAATGGCAATATAATCGCTGATAGTGATCCTTCGCAGGTGGGCGATAAATATGGTTTGGATTTGGATGGTACGCTTATCGCTTTATCTAACGAAATTCAGTGGCGACAGGTTACCAATCCGGGAGGTGCGGACACATTCGAAGTTTACCGTGGTTTTTTCCCTCTGCAGAAATATGTCGAAGACAAAACTTTATCCAAAGGCAAAGAAAATAATAATTTGATTATTTATGTCGGCCTGAATATGGCGGCCATAGAAAAAGCAACCAAAGAAGATACCCGAAATACCGTTATTATTGCGCTAATCCTTTTATTAATTGGCTCTTCGGCTATTGTTTCCCTTTTTCTGGCTCAAGCTTATCGCCTCACTCGTACTTCCCTTTCCCGCATTAGGGTGTTTTCAGAAGCGCTGGTAAAAAATATGCCCATCGGCCTTATCGCGCTGGATGACAGCGGTCAAATTGTTACCTGCAACGAAAAAGCGCAAACGATTTTGAATGTTTCCTGCAGTGATGCTTCAGGTAAAGAAGTAACGACGATTTTGCCGGAACCTTTGAAAAATTTGTTGGAAGAACTTCCCGAACAAGGCGGCCTGCTGGAACGTGATATTAAGTTGACTTCTCCCGACGGTAAGGATCAAATCTGGGAGATCATCGCCGCAGGGCTTATGGATGAGGGAATTCCCGCCGGACGAATATTGCTTATACACGATGCGACGGCAATACGGGAATTGCAAAAAGAAGTGACCAAAAGCCGACATTTGACTTCCATCGGCTCTTTAGCCGCAGGCGTTGCCCATGAGATTAGAAATCCGCTCAGTTCCATCAAGGGATTTGCCGTTTATCTGAAGGAAAAACTATCCGGCAATATTGAGGATAAAAAAACGGCGGAAGTTATGATTCAAGAAGTCGAAAGACTCAATCGTGTAATCAGCCAGCTTATAGAATTTGCCCGTCCTCTGGAATTGAAAAAAGAAAAAACGCGATTTTCGGATTTGGTTCGGCATACAGTAAAGTTAATTGACGCCGAAGCACGAAAGAATAAAATCACTATTGATATGGAAATTGATACTGACGCACCGCTGATCGAAGTTGATCCCGATAAAATTAAGCAAGTGCTTCTCAATGTTTTTCTCAATTCACTGGCAGCTATGAAAAAAGGCGGCAAACTGGTGATTATGCTTTTACCGGGGGAAAGTTATCTTTCCGTTATAATTTCCGATACCGGTATGGGGATAGAGAAAACGGATTTACCCCGAATTTACGATCCTTATTTTACATCGAAACCGGCGGGAACCGGTCTGGGGCTGGCAATTGTGCAAAAAATAATGGAGGCGCACGGAGGACACATTAACGTGGAAAGCACAGCCGGACAAGGGACAAAGATATTTCTGCTTTTCCCATTTTCTGATACCGGCAAAAAAAGGGATATAGATGAAAATTGATCAATCAATTTTAGTCGTGGATGATGATCTTGCCCACCGCATGATGCTCAAAAAACTGCTGGCAGGCTGGGGCTATGAAGTATTCGAAGCTGATGACGGATCAGGCGCGATTGAAAAAGTACGCCAAACATCTTTTGATTTGATTTTAATGGATATCCGGATGCTCAATATTTCGGGAATTGAGGCACTGGAACAAATTAAAATTATCAATCCGGCAATTCCGGTTATTATCATGACAGCCTACGCTTCCGTGGAGACGGCGGTAACCGCCTTAAAAAAAGGTGCTTATGATTACCTCACCAAACCACTGGATTTTGATGAACTTAAAATTGCCATCGGCCGTGCTACTGAGCATAATCGGCTGAAAAAGGAAAACGAATACTTAAAAGTAAGATTAGGTGAGCAGTTTGACCGGCAAAACTTGATTGGCCAGAGCCCATCAATGATAAAGCTACTCGATACTGTCGCGCAGGTTGCGGCGACGGAAGCCACCATTTTGATTACCGGCGAATCGGGGACGGGCAAAGAAGTAATTGCCAATGCTATTCATTACAACAGCTCCCGCAAAGATGCGCCGTTCATTAAGATTAACTGCGCGGCGCTTACAGAAACACTTTTGGAATCCGAGCTATTCGGCTATGAAAAAGGCGCTTTTACCGGTGCGGAACGAAGGCGGGAGGGAAAATTTCGTCAAGCGGAAGGCGGCAGTCTGTTTTTGGATGAAGTGAGTGAAATGTCGCCGGCGATGCAGGTGAAACTCTTAAGAGTCTTACAGGAAAGAGAATTAACACGTGTCGGTGGAGCGGAAGTTATTAAAATCAATGTAAGGTTGATTGCCGCCTCGAATAAGGATTTAAAAAAAGAAATGGAGAGAGGCCGTTTCCGTGAAGATTTATTTTACCGGCTCAATGTTGTTGGCCTAAATGTGCCGCCACTTCGGGAAAGAAAAGAAGATATACCAATACTGGCGCAACATTTCCTGCAACAATTTGTCGCGCAGAATTCCAAAAAAATAAAAGGCTTCACACCGCAGGCGATGGAAAAGCTATTAAAATATAGTTGGCCGGGAAACATCCGGGAGCTTATGAACGCGATAGAGAGAGCAGTTGTTCTGTCACGTAAGGAATATCTTGATGCCGAAGAGTTGGTACTAATGATGGCGGATAATTCCGTTGATATTAAGCCTACTCAAAATAGGTTACTGGAAAATTTACCGTTGGAAGAAGTGGAAAAGAGAAGCATTCTGGATGCACTCGAATCTTGCAGTGGGAACAAAAGCGAAGCCGCCCGCCGCCTCGGCATAACCCGTAAGACACTGCGCAAAAAATTGGAAAAGTATAAAAATATCGTTTGATAACTATTTCTTAAAGGTGAGCGAATTGATCGCTTGGTATTAGATTTTGTTTATAGGCGCATACGCTTTGACTCTTGCTTTGCATATAGACAAAATATAGTAAACATTCACTTTAAATGATAATTTTCCCAAACAAAACAATATGGGAAAACAAATTTCTTGAATAAATATTTGCTTGAAATGCTAAGGAATATTAGTTAATAAACTAATTACGTTTGCTTGGAGAATATTCCTGAACGTAAAGTCTTTTGTGTTGTTAAAAATTAGGGGGGAAGATGGGAGAAGGAATCAACGATTACACAAAAAATATTATGGATCTAAGACGGCATATGTGGATGGCCGGCGTGGAAGAGGAATTGCGGCGTCTCATCTGGCAGATTGCCGTTGTCGGTAAATATATATCAGCGAAAATACACGAGGCCAACCGCAAATTGGCCGGATTCAAAAATATTTCCGGTGACGACCAGCTTTCGCTGGATCGTGCCGCAGATGAAATTTTGAAGAGCCAGTTGCAATATTCGGGATTTGTACGCGAGTATGCTTCGGAAGAGCAGGAAGAGATAGCCAAGATTGGCTCGGGTAAAGAAAAATATGTAGTTACGGCAGATCCGCTTGATGGTTCATCGCTTGTGGAGACCAATCTGGCCATTGGCACAATTATCGGCATCCACAAGGAATCCATTTTGGATACCGGTAAAAACACAATGGTAGCGGCGCTCTATATTACTTATGGACCGCTGATTACGATGATTTATTCAGCAGGGAAGGGTGCGCATGAGTTTGTTCTCAATCGTGAAGGTGAATATGTTCTGTCTCAGGAAAAAATTAAGTTAAAGGAAAAGGGCTCGATTTTTTCGCCTGGTGGGCTGCGCCGTGATTGGATACCGGCGCATCTTAAGTTTGTCGAACAACTGGAAAAAGATGGTTACAAGCTGCGTTACAGCGGCGGATTTGTTCCCGACATCAATCAAATTCTAATAAAAAAAGGCGGTTTGTTCACTTATCCTGCCCTGCAAAAATCTCCGCAGGGAAAGTTGCGGCTCTTGTTTGAGTTACAGCCCATGGCGTTTATTATGGAGCAAGCAGGAGGCCTTGCTACTGACGGCAAGGAAGATATTCTCTCTTTGAAAGTAGAAAATGTCCATCAATGCTCGCCGATTTATATTGGCAGCTCCGCAGAAGTGCGAATGGCAAAGCAATTCTTATCCTAATATAAATATATTGTATAAAGGAGCACTTATGATTTTTGAAAATAAAAACCAATTAAAAGATAAATGCGCGCCGATTATTAAAGTGGATGGCAGTGATATCCACATTTTGGATGAGGCAAAGCTTAAAAACGAGCTTATTGATGATTTGATTTATACAGCCGTGTTTAGTCCGGATCAGGCAACACAGGAAGCCGCCTGCTGGCTTATTCGCCGTGCGGCAGTTGCTCTGGGAATTATGTCTGCTTCCATTCAATCCTTTTACGAGGCCATGGGACGCGGAGAATTAAAAGGATTCACTGTTCCGGCGATTAATATCCGGGGGATAACTTACGATGTCGCCCAGGCGGTTTTTCGTGCGGCCATCAAAGGACAGGCGGGACCGGTTATTTTTGAAATCGCCCGCTCCGAAATCGGTTACACCTCGCAAAAACCTTTGGAATATGCCTGCGCCGTTCAGGCTGCCGCAATTAAAACAGGATATCGCGGGCCTATCTTTTTGCAGGGAGATCATTTTCAGGTGAATGCCAAGAAATTTGCTGATGATGCCGCTAAAGAGACACAAACGATAAAAAATTTAATTTGGGAAGCGATTGACGCCGGTTTTTATAACATTGATATTGACACCTCTACGTTGGTTGATTTGACAAAAGCAACCGTTAAAGAGCAGCAAAAGGCAAATTACAGCTTGGCGGCGGAGCTCACAACAATGATTCGTGATTTGGAGCCGGAAGAAGTTACCATTTCCGTGGGTGGAGAAATCGGCGAGGTCGGCGGGAAAAACAGCACCGTGGAAGAACTGCGGGCTTTTATGGAAGGCTATCTTGAGGAACTCAAAAAACGCGGCGCCGCGCTTACGGGTATAAGCAAGATTAGCGTTCAGACAGGTACAACACACGGCGGCGTTCCTCTGGCGGACGGTAGCGTAGCGAAAGTTAAAATAGATTTTGCTGTGTTGGAAAAGTTATCGGAATTGGCGCGGTCCCAATTTGGTCTGGCCGGAGCCGTACAGCATGGCGCTTCCACTCTTCCTAATGAGGCGTTTGACAAATTCCCGGCCGTAGGTGCTGCGGAAATTCATTTGGCTACCGGCTTCCAAAACATTATTTACGATAGCGACAGTTTTCCTAAAGACCTACTGGAAAAAATCTACAAATATTTGAAAACTAAATTAAAAGAAGAATGGAAAGAAAAAGATACCGAAGAGCAATTTATATATAAAACCCGTAAAAAGGGCTTTGGCCAGTTCAAATTGGAAATGTGGCATCTACCGGCAAAAACACGTGATAAGCTGGGCGCTGAATTGGAAAAACAGTTTTCTTTCTTGTTGGAAAAGCTAAAAGTGACCAAAAAGCAAGAAATTGTAAAAAAATATATTCAACCGGTAGATGTGCATTTAGAGATGCCTGCGGCCTTTAAAGGTTAAGTTTTTCCCGTGGTTTAAAATGGATGAAGGCGGTAATTTTAGAAAAAATAACCAGCTTAAAAAAAAATAAACGGCCGCTGAAACTGGTGGAATTGGCTAAACCGGCTATTAGGGCTAAAGAAATTCTGGTTAAAGTATCTGCTTGCGGCGTTTGTCACACGGAATTGGATGAAATTGAAGGAAGAACTCCGCCGGTTAATTTTCCTATTATTTTAGGCCATCAAATTGTCGGTTTTGTTGCTGATCGCGGAAGGAACGCAAAAAAATTCGAGCTAGACGCGAGGGTAGGCATCGGCTGGATTAATTCTTCTTGCGGCCATTGTCCCGCATGTCTTTCCGGAAACGAAAATCTCTGCAAAGATTTCCAAGCAACGGGCAGGGATGTAGCCGGCGGTTATGCTGAGTATATTTCTGTTGCTGAAGATTATGCTTTTGCCATACCAGGCATTTTTTCTGATGCGCAGGCAGCGCCGCTTTTATGCGCCGGGGCCATAGGATACCGGTCACTGTGGCTTACCAATCTTATTGACGGCCAGCGTCTCGGGTTAACGGGATTTGGCTCCTCTGCTCATCTGGTTTTGAAATTATCCCGCTATCTTTACCCCCATTCTGAAATATTTGTTTTTGCCCGCAATGAGCGAGAGCGCAGTTTTGCTCTGGAATTGGGTGCTATTTGGGCAGGAAACACGGGCGAGGAGCCGCCTCAAAAACTTCATGCGGTTATCGATACAACGCCTGCCTGGGGACCTGTTGTGGAAGCTCTAAAAAATCTGGAGCCTGCCGGAAGGCTGGTTATAAATGCGATTCGCAAAGAAGATACAGATAAGGATTATTTATTAAAGTTGGAATATCCTCAGCATCTCTGGCAGGAAAAAGAAATAAAAAGCGTGGCCAACGTAACACGTAAAGATATCGAAGAGTTTTTAACCCTGGCCGCGCAAATACCAATAATTCCGGAAGTAGAGGAATATCCGCTGGCTCACGCCAACCGTGCGCTTATCGAATTAAAGCAAGGGCAAATCCGCGGAGCAAAAGTGCTCAGGGTCGGTTGACCTAATTCTTAAATTTCGCTCTGCCAGCTAACTATATAATCAAGAGACTTTTCTTTTGGAGCGTTCGTATTAACTTGCCATTTCCCAATTAAGCCTTGTTCCCGCGCAGTTATTTCAAAGTGGCTTATTGCAATACCCATGTCAATATCCTGAAGGAAAACGAGCCCCAAAAATTTATAGCCGGTAGCGCGGGAGAGATAAAAATGAAATGTATTTTTCGCCGTATCCAGTAAAAGGCGCCAGGGTTGCTTGTTGGAGGCGGAAGGCGCCAGGCGTAGATTTTCCAGTGCTTCGGAATATTTTCCGGCCTGCCCTCGAGTCAAAGGTGTAGCAAAATCATCGGCAAAGAAAATATCCGACCAGGGTTTTCGATGGTCAGAGCCGGCAACGCGACGCATAATTTTTTCCGTGAGCGATCTCTCTTCGGCGGGATATCCTATTGGACTTACGGTGGGCAGTATTTGATCTTCCTGCAAATCAACCGCTTGGGCAAATTCGCTGGCTTTAAAAGTTCCGCCCAGCCAACACGTTCCCAATCCCAGAGCAGTAGCTTGCAGGATTAATATTTCCTTACAGTAGCCGTAATCTTCCATTGCCATCCGGGCATTTTTTATTGTTCCTACAAGAAACATCCGGGCATTTTTAATAATGCCGTAAGTGCCCGGTTTTTTCAATTCCTGATTTGTGGCTGAAACCGGAGTTATCAGTTTGAAAACTGGGCTATTGCCAAATGGACCGATATGAACCGCATTTATTGAGGCAGTTAAAGCTTTCAGTACCTTATCTTCAACAGGTCTATCCGAATATGTCCTGCAGGATATACGTTTTTTGATGGTTTCACTTGATACTTTCATAAATTCTCCATGAAAATTGTTATTGGCAAAATAATTTTGTAAAGGTAGAATCATTATACATTAAAGACAGTAATTGTAAATATCGTCGAATCTTTAAGGGGAGACGTTTATGAAGATAGCCAGTGTCGATGAAATGCGTTTAATGGATCGCCATTGCCTTGAAAAACTGGGCATTGCCGAAGAAATACTCATGGAGAATGCTGGTCTTGCCGCTATCAATGTTCTGCAAAATAAAATCGGCATTAAAGGCAGGAAGTTTGTCATCTTCTGCGGTTCCGGTAATAACGGCGGTGACGGCCTGGTAGTGGCACGTCTTATTCATTCCGGCGGCGGGAAAGTGAAGGTATTTTTGCTAGGCGATAAAAATAAATTTCGCGGTGCAGCGCAAACTAATATGGCAATAATTGATCAACTGTCCATAGAAGTCTCGAAACTGGAAAACGCAACTGCGGCAAAAAAGGATGTAGCCCACTGCGGTATGATTATTGACGCGATTTTCGGCACAGGGCTTGACCGCGATGTAGCGGGATTAGCCTCAGATGTAATTGCGCTGATCAATCACGGGCATGAATCCCCAAGGCAAGCTTTGGAAACATTTCGCAGCAAGCAGAGGGGTATTATGCCCTCCGCTACGCTTTCGGAATTGGAGTTTCACAATAAAAGCAAAAAGAAAGTTTTATCTTTGGATATTCCCTCCGGCGTTAATGGCAATACCGGCGAAGTTATGGGCGCAGCGGTTAGGGCCGATTATACCGTAACTTTTGGTCTCCCCAAAATCGGTAACATGCTTTATCCGGGTTATGAGCTTGGCGGGGAATTGTTTGTCAGCCACATTTCCTTTCCACCGTCCCTAACAGAAAATAACGATCTCCAAATTGCCACCAATGATTATGTGGCATTACCCAAGCGGCAGGCAGAAGCCTACAAAGGTTCAGTGGGTGACGTCCTTTTCATTGCCGGTGCCGTGGGTTATTACGGCGCGCCTTATTTTGCGGCCATGTCATTTTTGAAGGCAGGCGGCGGGTATGCCAGGCTTGCCGCGCCTAAGTCAATGATCGGCAAGCTGGCGGTAAAAGGCAGAGAGATTGTCTATCTGCCGCAGGAAGAAACAGCAGCAGGAAGCATTGCCATGAAGTGCAAAAATAAATTGCTGGAAGCAGCGGCAAAAGTGGATATGGTAGTCATTGGCCCCGGCCTTTCCTTGCAGAAAGAAACAGTGAGGCTGGTCCAAGAGTTGGTGAGCGCAATCAAAGTTCCGCTCCTCATTGACGGTGATGGCCTTACGGCAATTGCGGAAAATCCGGAAATATTGTGCAGCCGGAAAGCGTCAACAATTTTGACGCCGCACCTGGGTGAAATGGCGCGGCTGACAGGAAAGCCAGCGGCCCAAATCAGCCAAAATAAAATAGCTGTTTTGCAGGAAACAGCAAAAAAACTAAACAGCACAATTGTTTTGAAAGGCGCACATTCATTAATTGGCACGCAAAAAGGTAGTGTCTATATTAATTTGAGCGGCAACTCAGGTATGGCTACAGCGGGTTCCGGTGATGTTCTTACCGGCTGCATTGCGGCGATGTATGGGTTGGGATTAAAGCCGGAAGAAGCAACACGGAAGGGAGTATTTTTGCACGGCTATGCCGGAGATCTCGCCACGGCGAAAAAAGGCGAAGACGGCATCACCGCAAAGGATATTATGGAATTTCTGCCGCAGGCGCTGAAGAACGACCGCACGGGGAGTATTAGTGCAAACTACTATGAACCGTTGGTAATTTCGTAGAGAAACAAAATGCAGTTTTTATGTGCGAATCTTGAAATAAATCTAATAATGGATAGGTGATTTGCAGTGACTGTTCTATACCATTACTGCTCCACAAGTAATTTCGTCGCGATAGTATCAAGTCAATCAATTTGGCTGTCATCCCTGAGTTTGTCCACCGATACAATGGAGGGAAGATTGGTTTCCAAAATCATTGATCGATTGGCGAATCGTGATGGTCTTACTGAACAATCAATTAACGAAATACGGAGTACAGTTGGCTTTCTCGAAATACTACTTGATGGGTTGGGTTTTTGTCTATCTTTAGAGGGCGACCTTTTGAGCCAATGGAGAGGTTATGCCGCTAATGCCACAGGTTTTTCGATAGGGTTTTCAAAGGAATATTTTTTGTCGTTGTCGGAAAGATTAACAGAGAAAAAAGATCTAGTATTATTTCTACAAAAAGTCGAGTATGAAGTAACGGAGCAAGAAGGGCTTATTAGGCCAACATACGAAAACATCAAACAGATCATTGATAGCGGTCGCCTTAAGCTCCCTCGCCCACGTGGACTTCTCGACCAACGGTCTGACGGGGACATAGAGAAAGAATTTGAGGAGTTTAAGAAGTCTCGCATGAACTTCTTTACGACTACGATGAAGCTAATTCCGAAATTGTACGCTATAAAAACGGATGCGTTTCGAGAGGAAAAGGAATGGCGGCTGATCTCACATTTATTGCGGGAAAAAGAATCTTGCTTATACAGGTCATTGAATGATCGCATTGTTCCATATAAAATAATTAATTTGGCTAAATTGGAGATAGAGCCCATCATCGAAGTCAAAATTGGCCCCAAGAACAAAACCCCGATCTCTGTTGTTAAAAATTTTCTCACAATGCATGGCTTTACAAATGTAATTGTCAGTCAGTCAAGTGCGACATTAAGATAATCGCAGATACAAATACAAATAGTGGACGGGTCAAGTCTTTGCTTGGCTCATTAGTAATTGGGGATACTACAGTTCAAATGGTATTCTTAATTTATTTCTCAATCGAAATCAACATGACAAAAGGATTAGAGCCGGCGATCGAGAATATATTCCGCGACCGCATGGAGTTGATTTATTTCCACGCATTCGGAGAACAGATTCAGCCGGGCTTTGGCGTCACTGATGAAGTTTTCCGCGCACTTTAAAGAATAGTCAATTCCATTGTATTTTTGAATAAAGCCTAAAATTTGGCGCGCTGCTTTTTGTGAAACTTTCTTTCTGCCAATCAATTCTTTGATTATTTTTCTTTCTTTTGCTGTGCATTTTTTTAAAGCGTAAATAAGAGGCAGAGTAATTTTGCCTTCTTCCAAATCCTTGCCGATGGATTTGCCGAATTCTTTTTCTTTGGCCATGTAATCCAAAGTGTCATCGGTAATTTGAAAAGCCATGCCTATATTCCTGCCGAACTGTGTTAGCGCGCTAGTTTGTTCTTCTGGTGCCGAACCGAGAATCGCTCCGCAGGCACAGGCCGCGGAAATCAGAACCGCTGTTTTCTTTTCGATAATGGTTAAGTATTCTTCTTCGGTCATTTTGACATCGCCGCATTTCATGAGTTGAAAGACCTCGCCCTCGGACATAACGTTTGTGACTTCGGACATCATTTTTAAAATAGTGATATTTTCGATTTCAGTCATTAATGTGAAAGATTTGGAATAAAGAAAATCGCCGACGAGAACGCTGGCGGCGTTTCCCCAGATGTTATTGGCGGAAGTTTTGCCGCGGCGGATAATAGCCTGATCAATAACGTCATCGTGGAGCAATGTAGCCGTGTGGATAAATTCCATGACCGCGGCCATGGGGAAGCGATTGCCGCCCTTATATCCGCAAAGCCCGGCGCATATTAAAAGCAGAAGAGGCCGGAATCTTTTTCCGCCACTGCCGATCAAGTGGTGCGAGACTTCGGGAATTAATTTCACATCGGAAGTTATATGTCTGTTGAGGTATTTTTCTGCCTCTTGCAGGTCTTTTTTATACGCGGAAAAAACATCTTGAATTTTCATTAGAATAACCTTTTAGTGGATAAAAAGATAATACAAATATATTTTAATATTCTGTCAATTGTCAAACTGGATTTTGATTAGATAGTTTCTCCAAACAAATCATAATCATCGCAAGCGGTGATTTTACATTTTACGATTGAGCCGATTTTTAATCGCGTGCCCTTAACGTAAGTGATGCCGTCGATTTCCGGGGCTTGTCTGCGGCATCGGCCGATAAAATTATAGTCCGGTCTGTCGCTTTTTTCTTCGATAAGGACTTCCTGTGTCGAGCCAATCAAACTCTTATTGATGGCATTGGAAATTGTCGCTTGTTCATTCATAATAGATTCCCGCCGGCGCTCTTTTTCCTTCTCTGATATTTGCGCTTTTAACTTTGCTGCCGCTGTTCCTTCTTCCTGCGAATAAATAAAGACACCAAGATGGTCAAACTTTGTATCGCGTACAAAGTCGAGCAATTTTTCAAATCTTTTTGGTGTTTCGCCCGGAAAGCCAACAATGAGCGATGTTCTCAGCGCGACATCGGGAATGATTAACCGAGATTGCGCGATAACTTCTCGAATTTTCGCGCCGGTAACTTTACGGTTCATAGCCGAAAGAATTGTATCGTCAATTTGCTGAATCGGAAAGTCAATGTAGTGGCAGATTATTTTGCTTGCCGCTATAGTTTTGAGCAAGTCTGTCGTGATATGTGCCGGATGAGTATAAAGAAGCCTAATCCATTTGATGCCCTTGATTCGCACCATGTCGTTTAACAGGTCGGATAATCGCGGGCGGTTTTTTAAATCCCTGCCATAAGCTGTTGTATCCTGTCCGGTGATTATAATTTCTTTTATTTCTCTTGCTGCCAGATTTTCGGCTTCCCGTAAAATATCTTTCGGTGTGCGGCTGCGGGCTTTGCCGCGAATCGATGGAATCACGCAGTAAGAACAACAATTGGAACAACCGTCGGATATTTTTAAATATGCGCTGGTCATTGTTGATGATAATATCCGTGGGTGTTGAGATGTCATTAAAAAATTGGGTTTGGTAATTACAGTGGCGCGCCGAAATTTTATTTCATCTAATTTGTTTATGTGTCGCACAATGTTGCCCACTTCACCTGTGCCGATAAATAAATCCACTTCGGGAATTTGCGCGGAAAGTTCCTTGCCGTGACGTTGAGCAAGGCATCCGGCGACAACAAGCTTAAATTGGCGGTCGCCTTTTTTCTTCGTTTCAGCCAGAGTTAAAATTTCTTCGAGGGATTCTTCCTTGGCCGGATTGATAAAGGCGCAGGTATTGACAATAACAATATCCGCTGAATCGTTGCGATCAACCATTTGCAATCCGGACTGATTTAAGAGGCCGCCCATTACTTCTGAATCAATGAGATTTTTCGGGCAACCAAGACTGATGATATGTACCTTGTGTTGTTTTATTTTCTTCAACGGGGGAGCTTTCGAACTAAGACTTTTCTGGGTTTGGCCCCATCGGACGGGCCGACAATACCTTCGTGCTCCATTTGCTCAATGATGCGCGCCGCCCGGTTATAACCGATTTTCATGTAGCGCTGAATCAACGATATGGAAGCTTGCCCCAGTTCGCCAATCAAGGCCACGGCTTCATCATATTTTTCATCATCGTCATCATCGTCATGCTGGGATTGTGCGGCAGCCAACTGAAATTTTTCGATGGAGGAATCATACGCTGGTTGCGCCTGCATTTTGATGAAATCGACAATGCGCGAAATTTCCTTATCCGATACATATGCGCCGTGAATGCGCGAAAGTTTAGATGTACCCGGCGGAATAAAAAGCATATCTCCGGCGCCAAGCAGTTGTTCCGCGCCCTGCTGGTCGATAATTGTGCGGGAATCAATTTTTGAAGATACCTGAAACGAAATACGTGTGGGGAAATTCGCTTTAATCAAACCGGTGATGACGTCCACCGACGGCCTCTGCGTCGCGATGATAAGATGAATGCCCGCCGCTCGCGCCATCTGGGCCAGACGCGTTAACGATTCTTCCACATCGCGCGGTGCAACCATCATTAAATCGGCCAGCTCGTCGATAACGACGACAATATAAGGAAGCTTTACATGGTGGATCGCTTGTTCACTTTCGGCGGAACCGGTTGAAAGGGATGCAAATTCAGCTTCGCGCCATGGTTCAGACTGTTGTTCTTTTGCTTGTTGAAAGGCTTTACTCTTCGGTCCTTTGGCGAGTAATTCGTTGTAAAAGTCGATGCTTTTTGCGCCTATATCACTGATCACCCGGTAGCGCCTTTCCACCTCTTCCACCGTCCAGCGCAAGACCTGCGAAGCTTTTTTGGGATCGACAACAACGGGATGAATTAAATGTGGGATGCCTCCATAGGAAGAGAGTTCCAGTCTTTTCGGGTCAATCATGAGGAATTTGACGTCATCCGGCTGGGCTTTAAAAAGAATACTGCAAATCATCGCGTTAAGCGCAACACTTTTCCCGGAGCCGGTGGTGCCGGCAATGAGCAAATGCGGCATTTTGGTTAAATCGGCAACTACCGGTGTGCCTACAAAATTTACACCCAGGGCGATCGGCAGCCGCAAAGATGATTCCAGAAAAGCATTGTTATCCAAAACGTCCTTGAGAAAAACATGTTCTCTTTTGAGGTTGGGTATTTCGATGCCGATAACCGATTTGCCGGGAATGGGTGCGAT
>DLME01000005.1 GCA_002479215.1 Syntrophaceae bacterium UBA7544 | reverse complement strand
CTCATGTTGACACCAATGGCACTAAAGTAGGATTGGACTATTTGCAGCAGTGTTAAATCGGCTGCCTGATCTACCACTATGTCTGTATTAAAGCCATTAGGAAAACCAGCTGAAGCCAACAGCTGTTTAGCCTGCGTTGGGTTGTAGGCATATTGTGCTTGCAAAGATGCCGGCCATTGGTTGTAGGGGAGCCCCCATCCGTTCATGAAACCCGAGGTCAACGGTTCGGGCGTGGATTCGGATTTACCACTATAGTATGTTTGGGCTATCGTAGGCAGGTCGATAGCCATCTGCAAAGCCTCGCGTACCTGAAGGTTGTTATAAGGTGCCTTGTCATTTCTCGGGTCAATGGTTACGGCATTTCCTTGCGGTACCGGTATCTGGACTACTGAAGGGTTTGTTTTCTGCATGTTCGTCGCATCTTGAGCTGAAATCCCATCGATAGCGGTAATCTTGCCGGTACGCATTGCTGCTAGGGCTGTTGACGCATCAGGGATAATCAAATCAACGATTGAATGAATGTAAGGAAGTTGGTTTTGCGTATAGCGTTCATCATGTCCCCAGTAATTGGGATTTGCTGTTAAAGTCGCTGAATCGCCATCAACAAAATCCGATAACATAAACGGTCCGGTGCCGATGGCATTATGCCAGTTATTCAGGTTTCCATAGGCCGTTACAGCATCAGGATCCTCGATAGTGACCTCGCTGCCCGGCGCATCCATGTTTTCATAGATAAATTCTACGTTCGGAGTATTCCATTGCATTGTAACCACAAACTTGCTTGTTGCCGTTACTGATTGCAATTCGAGCCAGTCGGCATCAGTGGCAAAATAGGCACCGGCGGAAGTGTAACCATTACCAAGACCGAAGGCCCGATCGAAATGATCCACTACATCGGCAGAAGTGAACTCGCGGCCGTATGACGGAGCGATATTCTGCCAGTACACTCCTTGTTGTAATGTCAGAACCAGAGTACCTGGGGTGGTAAAGTCCCAACTTTGCACCAGATCTCCCTCAGCCTGGTCATTGGTCCAGAAACTCAATTGATAGTTTTGGGCCGACGGATCGGTTGTCCATGATGGCATGAACAGCTGCTCCATGTAGCCATTGAAGATCTCATTATTCAAATCGCCATTGTATGGATCGAAAGATGTGAGATCTGACGGCGTCTGAATTGTCATGGTGCCGCCATATTGAGGAGTACCAAGACTGTCCCACCAGTTTCCTGTGCTGGTTGTGGTTGTTGCCGAAACCGTGGTTGCAGTTGACGTGGTTGACGTGGGAATGATTGAGGTGGTTGATGCTGCAGTTGTGGCTATAGTTGAAGTCGGGGTGGTGGTCGAAGTTGAGGTAGTCGACGTCGTTGATGAACTGCTGCAAGATGACAGCACAAGTGACGTCACTAAGAGAAAAGCAAGTGAAAACAAGATAATTCCTCTTTTCATGTGAAACCTTTGTTGATCCTCCTTTAATATCTTATACCCAAATTTTATCGACAAGACTGGCCATGCCACTGGGCCCGATTACCATCAGGGCTCCGAACACGGGAGGGGACGTCAACCACTTAGTTTTAAGTTCAACCACAAACTTAAAAAACCCTGAATTCCCCTGGCAGGGCCAACCTTATCGCGAGCATGCACAGGTATTAACCCGCAAAATGGTAAAAATAAATGGACTTAAGGCCAGTTGTATTATCTGTATATTCGCACCGATACGGAATATCGGATATTAATCATGTTCAGTAGCTGCTACTTTTTTTACCTTAGCACCACGTTTGGATATTTGTCAAAGCATATTTAATTTGGTCAACCAAGGGGCAAATGGACTTGTTAATCTCAAATTGTGACTTGGGGCTTTAATGAAAGCGATTCGTTAACCAAAATTTAACCAAAATGTAAATTTCTCTTAACCTGACCCATTCCGAACAGGATAAAATTAAAATATGCCGACGATGATCAAAGCATCACTGTTGGGCAACTACAAATGATTACGCTCTGGTAAACATTTAGAAGAGTGCTTGATCAGTTGCAATTTATTTCATAAATGTCTTTGTTAGGACACTTGATGCCCGCTGAACACTACATAATTTCGAATGCATACATATTAAATTTCGTTTTGACAAGATCTCAATGCATGAAAATAATTCCCGCGGAGTACATATAAGAAAAATATGGCAAGTACATTAACTTTAGACAATAAGAATCATCTGACAATCGTACGAGAAGATCGGATCACCGGTAACCCCCATTTGTTGCTGGCATCAGAAAATCGCAAACGAGTCGCAGAACTCCGCTCTGCGGATAAATTTATAACGATGTCAGAAATAGCTAGAAAGGTTGGTATCTCTCGACAGCGCGTTTACCAAATATTGCAGACCGAAGGACTTCCCACAAAACATCAGACTATCAGATATCAATACGAATGCCCGGTTTGCGGTACTATCAGCTCCAGTAAGTTTTGCAGCAACGAATGTAAAAAGGAATGGCAGCAAATACCAATCCTTTGCTCGCACTGTGGAAAGCTGTTTATCCGAGATAAAAAACAACTCCTCCATAATTACCCTCATCACGATCAGGGCTTATTCTGCAGCACAGTGTGTGCAGGGAAATGGTTGGCAGAGCACCACGGATTCAAACGTGATCCGGACCACATCCGGGAGCAATAACAACGTCTGAGTGCGATAAGTAGCAACTTTTGGAAGCTAAACATCAAAGGAACTTTGAACCTGTTCTCACCTGCTAAAACTGTCCAATCTTTCCTAACCTCATTTCTTATCATAAAAAAACATTATCGGTTGCCACCATACCTTTTATCGGCCCGTATGACTTATGATAACCGATTATGCATGAAGTGACGTGACCACAAATAGCCAGTACCTCGTTGTATAATAAAAGTAATTTTCAACATTAACGCAGTATTGCGAAATTCCTAAGAGGTCGAGTGGGGAGACAGACAAACGAAGGTTAAATGCCTAAATGAACGCCAAAAATGAAGACATTCTCGTAATGCTGGATTCTCTACAAGAGTTATTCCAAGAACAGGGTGATAAGGTTACTCCTAGACAACCGGCCACTCGAATGGAACAAAAATTACATCGAAACGTGCATTATAATTTTGCCTCATATTTGTTTACGCTACAGGGATTTGTCACCAAGTCTGTGACTAATAAAGACGGCGGATATTCAAGATTTATTGTTTATAACCCTGAACTTATTGCAGAGCAGCGAGCTCGTGTAAAAGATATTTCCGCAGAAGTTAGAAAAGATAGAAATGAGGACTGAATGGAGCAATGAACACTGGAAAAGAAGATATTCCTGTAATGCTGGATGCTCTCCAAGAATTATTTGATGAATATGGAGATGCAGTTACGCCGACACTACTGGTGGAACGGATGGAAAGAAAATTGCATAGGCGTATTCCTATGCACGTGGTCGCACACCTGTATACGTCGCAAGGTTTTATTACCAAAAGTGTGATTGCACTGCAAAAATATTGCATCATCCCTAATCCTGAACTATTGGCGCAAAAACGAGCCGAGTATCGTAAGGTCAATAAGGTTGATTGAATGGAGCTATTAAAGGGGACGCAATTGAATGTCGTGTGCGACCAGTGCGGCAAGGAATTCATCCGGAGACGCTCTCTGGTCATCCGTAACCCCCATCATTTTTGCGGTAAGGAATGTCGTGCCCGCTGGCGAGGTCTCCATTATGGCTTCCATGTCCATCCCGAAAACTGCATGA
>DLME01000114.1 GCA_002479215.1 Syntrophaceae bacterium UBA7544 | reverse complement strand
ATAATAATGATGTTGACCAACTATGGCTGTTAATTGGCAAAGTACATCATAAAAGATTGTTGGTGAAACAAAGAGAGTTAAAACCTTTAGACATCCCGATTCGCCAACTTCGTCTGTTGTCGATTATACAAGACCTGGGTTCGAAGGCAACGTTACTTGCAATAGCAAAAAAAGTTGAACGGAATGTTAGTGTGGTTTCTCAACAGACTATAAATATGGAAAAGTATGGGCTGGTTAAAAGAGTTCACTTTCAACCTAGATCGAGGCTTTTAAGAATAGAGCTTACCGAGAAAGGACTGGCATTGACAAAGATTGACGGGAAAAGTAAAGCAATGCGGGAGATAATGGCAGTTTTGGATGCTAAAGAACAGCACCAACTGCATTCACTTTTGACCAAGCTGTTGGTAAGGCTGAATGAATATACAATTGAGTAACATTAAGATTTAAGATTCTTTACAGATTTTATATTCGTTTATTTTGCGGCTGGGCCTGCCCGCGGCTTTGCAAAAAATCATCACAAACAGCCTAGATTACAAGTTGCTATAGCGGGTTGGATGTGACTCTGCCAATGCGTATAATTCAAGTTGGCGACCAGCCAAGTAAAAGTTAACGGAAAAACTCTTCCCGCACATCGTTTTTTGAATTGTCGGAAAGTTCTACATTTTGTCGACTGTGGATCAAAACACTAATGGGTTTGATCTGATGTTTTGTGCCGATATGTTGAAATACCGGTATTGTGCAGACAATTCGTAAATGGTATGAGAGAACCAGCTGATTAAAACTGGTTATCTGTAATGCCGACGTAGCAATACACTCAATCGATTTGGGTTTCGTCGTATTGACAACAGAAGAAGACGCATCCCGATGATTTCGAGCCAGATCAACACATTGGCAACTAGAATACGCTCATACAAACCAAACCAGCTTATGTTTTGGGGCAAGAACAGTCTCCCTACCGCGAGCGCAAATGCCAGGATCCCGGTTACAATCGTGTAATGGAACAACCTGCGCCAATTTGGATCATTCCTAATACTCGACAATAACAATGCTAACGCGACAGGGAAAAGGCCAAGGACGCTGTAAGCAGCCCAGACATGGATTCTTCCCGACCATGTGGGCGAAGTCCCGATTGGGTCAGTCCGAAAAAGGCCAATCAATGCCAAGCCAAAACCAAAAAAAGTCAGCAGTCCGATACCGAGATCAAACAAGTGTTTCCTTCGAATATTGAGGAACAGCCCAGCCGTGAAAATCTCCACCAGCAAACCGAAAACAACAAAACCGATTGTTTGAATCCATCCCAATGAGGTCAGCCCAAGAGCGCTAATTGAATCTCGAATTAAACTATACTTCGGTTCAGAAACAGCTGCAGCAATATCCAATGCAACTAACACTAAAGGTCCCACCATACCAGCCATAGTTAAAATACCAAAGGCATCTAACACCCCCAAAATATGAGCTAGAACCCTTTCGATGTTTTTTAGAGTTCCCATCTAGATCCAGCGATGGACTCGAGCAAAGTATTGTTTATAACTGTCTCCGAATGTTTTCTGCAATTCTATTTCTTCATAAGGTACCACAATTAACTGAAGATATACCAGCGTCAAAATTAAAAAAATGAGCGGCCAGATTTGAACTAAAACTCCCGCCTCCCCAAGATAAATAATAGCGAGACTAACATACATTGGATTTCGGCTGAAACGGTAGGGTCCCCATGTCACCAGTTTTGACGATTTTTCGACTGGAGAGGTGGTAGTATGATTCGATTGGAAAATAATTAAACTCCAAGCTGCCAGCGACAAGCCAACTACAAGCAGTATTCCCCCGGCAATACGACTTCCGAGAAGAATTCCCGTACCGTTCACCGGGACGGGTATAAGATATTGCAGGGCTAGTCCGATGAGGTAGGCTAAAACAAACACCCAAGGGACTGGAATTGGCAATGCCCTGATAGGTTTATTAATTTTCATAATTCCAACGCAACCACTAAGTTTAATATTTCGAGACTATTCGTCCTCAATAATGAATACCTCCTCCAGCGTTGATTTAAGGGTTTTTGCTATCTTGTAGGCCAACACTAATGAAGGATTATATTTGCCTTTCTCAAGGTATAGCATGGTTTGTCTGGTAACACCAACCATGTTCGCCAAATCATCTTGGGTTAAATCGTATCTAGCCCGTAGCTCTTTAATTCTGGTCTTAATTATCATAATTTCTTCCTAGTGCATTTAATAATTGCATTTTTAGGACTCCTTATGAAAGAAATAAATGAACGAAACAATGAAAGTTAAAACACTAAGCGCAAATATCAAAAATAGCAATAACGAATCGGAGGCATTTCTGCTTGATGAATAAATGGGATCGATGCCAGCACTTAATCCTAGAAAAGCCGCAATATAGCCGTTCCGGGCACTCTTGCTCTCGATGGTCTTAATTCTTTCATCCACATCAATATCTTTAAAAATCTTCTTCCAAAATAATGATAGAATCAGCCACAAGACAAGACAGATTGCGGCGATGATTACCAAGTTTAATAAAAATAAGTATGTGCCTGTCCAATTCATATTGATTCGTGTATAATAGTCGGCGAGCATTCCGACGGCGAACGCGGTAAATAGTGAAGTCATTCTAATGTATATATATTTCATTCATTTCCTCCAAGATGTAATATATTATTAACTAATTGTTATAATTATATTACATTACCGGAACTCTGTCAAACGGGTTAAACAACAGAATTACAGGGTAATTTACTGGGAATTTTATAGCTCACTCACTCTTTTAATAGCCGATTTTAGTGGACACCCACATGTCTGTTATCCAGCATACATTGAAACTTAGCCAATTGAGGATTAACATTAAAAATATTATTCCGGCCCTAAGGAGTTCTTATGAAATTCAAAGGCGTTACCTACGACGTTGGGATGGTGATGGATGGCAATTGGCGCCCGTCATTCGATATGAAAGTGGTGCATCGTGAGCTTGAAATCATCCAGAACGACCTGCATTGCAACGCCGTCAGAATTTGTGGTTTTAACATTGAGCGCTTAATGAAGTCTGCGGAGGATGCTCTGGAACAAGGACTCAATGTTTGGCTCTCGCCCGCAATGTGGGATAAAAGTCCCCAAAAAACTATGGCCTACATCATAAAAGCCGCGGGACGAGCTGAAATGTTGCGTCAGAAATGGCCGGACCATCTGGTCTTAGTGATTGGGGGGGAACTTACACTCTTTATGCAAGGCATTGTACCTGGCAAGAACGTGACGCAGCGCTTTGGTAATCCTGCATCACAGGAAATTCTGAAAGCCGGAAAGCACAATGCGCCGCTTAATGCCTGGTTGGCACTGGCGAATGAAGGCGTCAGAAAGGTTTTTCACGGCCGTGTAAGTTATGCATCGCTTGTCTTTGAGACAGTTGATTGGAGCCGTTTCGATTTCGTTGGCATCGACCATTACCGGGCGGCGAAAATAAAAGATAAATATATAGAGATGCTGCAGCCGGCGTTTGCCATAGGAAAGCCCGTTATCATTACCGAATTCGGCGTCCGTACCTATAAAGGGGCCGATACCTCCGTCGAAGGTTTGGCTGGCGACATTACTGATTTTCGTCCCAATTTGTTTATTATCGTCAGCTATGTCATAAACAAAATGCTTTCAACACCCTTCGGTATTCAAAGAGCTCCTGTAAGATTTAAGCTTAAAAATGGTTTTATACGAGACGAGGAGATGCAAGCTCGCGAATTGGTAGACCAGCTTGAAACACTTGACAAGGCAGATGTCGAGGGCACTTTTGTTTCAACTTTCATCTCGCCGATCGCTCCATATAATGATGACGCGCGATATGACTTCGACATGAATAGTTACAGTTTAGTTAAAACGCTTACCGGCGGTAAGCACGGCACAACTTACCCTGATATGGTATGGGAACCTAAAAAGTCATTCAAAGCCGTTTGCGATTATTACTCCCAGCATCAGCTGCCGGGATAACGAGAAGTTAGATATAAAAGCTTAGGACATTCAGGAAAGTGATTGAGGCAACCGGACATCAAGGCCTCTGTTTTTGGCAGTTATATAGGGCAACTGATAAAACCCTTTTTCATGGACCACGTTGCAAGCTGCCGATTTGCTGAGGTGCATTTGGCTGGCTATTTTACGACAGCTTAGGCCTTGTGCGGCTAATTCTCTTATTTTATTGACCTGAAATTCGGATAATGGCTTTTGCCCGAGACGTTTTCCAGCTAATTTTACTGCAGCTAATCTCTGGGTTGTCGCCTCACTGATTTGCTCCCGTTCCAATTGTGCGAATACGTAAATCAGCTCTCACATGGCTCTCCCCTTGGCCGTTGACGTGTCAAAACTCTCATTTACCGATAACACTTTAATGCCTTTGTTCTAGAATTCATCGATGAGCAAGGCCAGTTCCCTGGAGTTACGGCCCAACCGATCCAGCCGGAAAACTACCACGCCGCCGTATTGCATTTGGCGTAATTCTTTCACCATACGATTATGGCACTTGGGTGCGGTCTTCTTGAACCAGGTTAATACTATCTGTGTGAACGATCGAGCTATTGAAAAAGTACATAATCCATAATACAATAATGCTGAAAGTTAGTTATGCTATTAACAAAATTAAACCAAATAATTAACAGGAGAATTAATCGTGAGTAAAAAAGTTAAAACTCAAAAAATGATTATTCCAGCCTCTCCCCAAGAAGTTTATGATAGCTATGTTGACTCAAAAAAACGCAGTGAATTTACGGGACACAAAGCCACCGGCGGTAAACCGGTAGTCGGCGGTAAATACACGGGCATAGACGAGCACATTTCCGGGAAGTATCTAGAGCTTGAGAACGGAAAACGCATAGTTTCGGAATGGACTTCGATCGATTATGATTATGGTCCATCAAAGTTAGAGTTATTTTTCAAAAAGGTGCCTGCAGGGACGGAGCTAACAATTGTGTTATCAGACGTTCCAGAAGACCAAATTGATGAAGCCGCCGATGCCTGGAAAGAATATTGGTGGGACCCGCTAAAAAATTACTTTAGCAAAACAATCAAACCTTGATGAAAATTTTGTTAAAGTTTTATTGACGATCTTTATGACAATAAAAGTCAAACTGTAACATAATCAGTAATTATTCCAGCGTCTCCAATTTCTGTTCGTATACGGGGCTATCTTTTTGGACAGTGGTTTTGATTGCGCAAATTGCGCACTGGAACCTTTGCAAACGACTTCTTTTG
>DLME01000154.1 GCA_002479215.1 Syntrophaceae bacterium UBA7544 | reverse complement strand
GCCAGAGCCATAGCCATCGCCATGGCCAAAATCTTGATTAATCATGAATCACTCCTTCCAGTCTTCCACTGAATCAAGTGACGCCCTGGCCTTTTCTGATAAGCTCAAAACCTCAATTATGTCAAATAGAGTAACTTCTGGAACGGATTCGGGGAACTTGCAATTTTCAGGCTTTGAAACTCCGTCAATCGATAACTGGGAAAGAGATGCAGCTCCATCCCAATAAAATATTCGTCTAGCATTAGACATTTCGCAACGACTTCCTGTTTCAGTGATTCCTGTTATCTCGCCGTAAAAAACACCTGCTCGATTACTTCTAACGACAAAATATTTTTTCTTGTCATCCTTGCATTTAGATTCTTTTATGAAAAATTCATCAAGCATTTGCATCTATTCCTTGGTTTGTTTTGAAATCAAATAATCTATTAACTTCTGTATAGTCTCTCTTGGCATCTCATTAAAATCGTTAGAATTAGACTTATCAAGCCATTTCTGCCTAAGTTCTGCCGGTATCTTATGCTTATTCATTAATAAAATTAAATCCTCTAGCTGGGTTTCTGTTGCCAATTCCTGAGGAACCGCATCACGCAACAAAATCTCTTTACCATACCGATTAGCAATCTCATCGTACGAAAATAAGAATGATTCGCCGTCAGGTATAGATGTGACGCGTGATTTCTTGGTCACCGCATAACGTTCTGAGCCACGCTTTTGAACCTCGAAAACCAGGTCAAAAATATAATCCAGCTTTTTGTACGCGTCGTATGTTTGACCAAGCACAGCCATATTAGAACCGTATTCATTCTTTGCATGGCTTGAAATTAAAATATTCATATCGAGACGCATCAGAAGGTTGCAAAGATGCTTCATGGCCTTATTGCTTTCTGAAAAATGCTTACCATAATCCGTTCCATGCTTTAGAGACATTTTATCAATCAAATCATTATGGATCGTTGTAATAGAGTCAATCACCAACGTTTTATAATCATGTTTGCAAGATAAAAGTGAAATAACTTCTTTCATTAGCTCATCAAAATCATTCGTACGAAATACCGATGAACCATTCTTAATGAGCAAGTCGATGTACTGCTGGTTCTCACATCCTTTTTCAGTGTCGATGTAGTAAGCCTGGGGAAAGCTGGCGCAAAAGGTTGTCTTGCCTGTGCCGGCAGCACCATAGAGAAACGCTTTTAAACGCTTCTCAATGGCTTCGGGTTTAACTGCTCTAAGGCTCATTTTTTATTCTCCAGAAACTTGACTCTAAGGATATCAATCTTTTTTCTAAATTAGCGGCAACATCGTCAATTAATTCTTCAATTTCTCTGCGTTCGCGATCAATTGTTCTGGAAACCTTCCATGCCAGAGTTTCAAGTTCTTCAAGATTATCCTCGATACTCTGGAGCCTTTCTTCAATTGCTTGCGACTCAATTGTTGCCAATGTCATATTAAACTACCTACTTATTATCCTATTGATCCATTACACGAATAGTGTCAGTATTCTCATTCATCTCGCCAAGATTATTTTCAATCATCCGAAGCCTTTCATCAATTCCATTAACTTTATTTTTGAGAAAATCTAGACTAGATTCGATCATTTCAAATCTAAGCTTAATCATTTTCATATATCGATCATCATCAAACATATCAAACCACCTTAACCAATACACTGAACGCTCTTGTCGCTTCTCCTGTCTTCGTGAATCTCTTCTCAAGCTCAGGGTAAGCACTCTTAAATGCAGCCCTGTCAAAAAGTTCAGGCGCCTTGCGATACGTCCACTGAACCAGTTTCTGACCTTTTCCGTCAATCAATGAATCATGCTTGCCCATATAGGCACAGATTCTATCGCGCAACTCAGATTCCAAAATCTTCAATTTCTCCATCTCTGCCCGATTCTTGGCAAAAGTATCTACCAAATATTCAATACCCGCATCTGCCTCAATTGGCTTCTCATCGATTTGTAATCCATACATAGCAATAACATCCTTTTCAGTTGTCGGTTTTGTTAAAACTTCTTCTTTAGCCTTAAATTGTACAATATTGCTCATTTTGTCTTCCCGTTGTTAATAAATGTTGTTGTCCCCAAGCGCTGAAACCACTTCCAGGACGTCGGTTTACGACTTCATGCCTGGGAACAAACACATATTAACACAGCAGAAAACAAAAGCAATAGTGAATAGTAACTATTTGTAATATTTTCTATATTTTTCCATATCGGGTCTGGATTCCAGAAAAGGTATTACGCCCTCTTTGTCCAGCTGTTCGGCAACACACAGAGATATTACTCTTAGTCCGGATGCCCACTGATAGCCATTTGCACCTGATACATTGAGATGTCGACACAGTTTAGCTTTGGAGCCAAAATGAGCAATGATTTTTTTCATAGCTGAGGTGTGTTTTTTAGTAACGATGATTTTATCTTTAGACATGTGATACCTTTAAGTTGGATAAAGGCATAATGATAGCATAGTTGCAGTAAATTTAGAACAAAAAAAAGCCCAGACAACGGGAAGGAAGCTGGGCTTATAACCATGCCATGGGGATGTCATAGTTTAATGTATCAACGTAATGAGAAATGATATGAAACGTAAGAAATTATAATAGCAATTATCATTGTTTTTGTCAAAACATTTCAGGTTTTATTTTCTTTAAAACGGGTAATTCGTCTGGAAACATTTCACCCAATTTTACAATGATGCGCATAGGGATCGACACTCTGCCAGACATCCAGTTACTGACACTTGAGCGACCAGTTCCAACCGTTTCAGCAAAATCACTATATGATGAAAAATGTTTGTCAATTACTTTTCTAAATAGACGACCGGCAATCTGTCGTTTGATCTGATTTGGAGTCATTTAATAATCCATTAATAAGTGTACAAAAAGTATACATTAAGTATATTTTCTTTTGGCGTCAAGGGTTTAGAGGAGTTAAATTGGAAATTATCTGTGGATAAGTTGACAAAGCAACGGTCAGACTTTAGTCGGTGACATTATGTCACGATCTGACAGACGAAAAAAAGCCCCACCGAAGTGAGGCTTTCATTCTTGATACTTTTGAGGTATCGGTGTAATCTGTTCGTGACGAAACCAACATATTACACAAGGACTTAATCTATGAAAGCAAGTTTACCCCCGCTTCACCCAGTTGTCAACCTCATAATTCGATCAGACTTTGACCCATCTGCAACCTATTGCATTTGGCGATTTATTTCATTTATTTTTTGGCAAAAAAAAGCCCCGCTTGGGGGCGGGGCTATATCAATAAAATCCTTTGAAGTTCTTAAGATCTCATATTACAATCGGGATACCAACCTTAACCATACTACAATCACTTAACAACTCAGAGGAAGAGTTTATGCAAGCAAATATATCTGTTCACTCCCCAGCTGTCAACCTTAATTTTAATAAAAATAAAGGCAGTAAGCGAGTTTATCGCCATGAGATGGATAAAGCCCATCGAAAGCAATCCAAAGCCCAATCAAAACGTCGTAAATCCGAAGGCAAGACTGTTGCGCGTCGCAATTTTAAGGGAACGCTCAACGAGATTCAATTCTTAGAATTAATCATGTTCCAAACTTATCTTGGGACAGAGACAAAGCAGACATCAAGGCAATGGCTTTGTGATGATTCTAATATCCTTCGTGACACATCTGAAAAACAACTTTCAATAAGAACAATTGACCATAGGTTAAAAAAATCAAGACAAGCAACTCTTAACGGAAATCCAATAATTCAAATTAAAAGCCCTAGAAGACAAAAGATTGACTATACGACTGGACAGCATTCCTATACGACGCTTGGTGTCCATATTTCAATTATTAATATCGATGACTTTATTCTATATTATGCAAGGCTTCTTGCTCAGTACTACAACATGCTGGCTCCTGATTTGACGGCTGGTTTTATTGATACCAAGGTCAGGAATCATGTCAAAGCCCAAATCAACAAAACGGGCGGATCGTTTGCAAAATGCGTAGGGGACAAGTTTGCGATGCAGTCTGTGGATAACTTGCTTATTTTGACAGATTATTCGACCCAAAAAGAGACAAGTTTGCGTAATGAGGGGGACAAGTTTGCGATCGAGGGGGGACAAGTTTGCGAATTCATATCAATTACTGATCCTATTACTACAATTACAAAGAATATTACCGAGTCGCTGCGCGCCACGGTGACTTCTTTTGATTCTGGGAAACCAAGGGAAGATGGATTGATGGGCTTTTCAGATCTCATTCCTGATTTGAATCCCGATAAAAAACTTACCCCATGGGAAGAAGATGAAGACAGAAAAGATAAGGAAGTTATCTCACAAGGAATTGATCCAAAGACTGTTGAATCTGTAAATATCATGATGTCAAAATATCAGGATGATTTTGCCACGCTCAAACGCTCCACAAGGCTCTATAGGCAAGCAGCAAGGGAGTTGGCCCAGAAAGTACATAACATGCTTCCTGAGGGCTCTAATCTCGTTAAAAAGGAAAGAATGGGTCTTGCTAATTATGTGGTTGAGGAATATTTAAAAATGGCCAGGTTATATGGCCATAACGAAGAACCTGAAATGCACTGTGATAAAGTTGCCCGACTGGAGCGTGAAGCTAAAGCAGCCCGAGCTTTAAGGGGTGAGCCTGAGCCAGGTCCTTCGACATATGACGCGTCCACCCTAATTGCAAACTTGAGAAAAAACCTATCTGGAGGGAGCCACTGAAATGAAAAGGGTCACCATGGATGAGATCATCGAGACTGAAGCCAAGCGCATGTTAAAG
>DLME01000300.1 GCA_002479215.1 Syntrophaceae bacterium UBA7544 | reverse complement strand
GTTTGTAAAGTCAAATATTGGTCGGGATATCCTATAATAGACTGTGCCTATTTTTGTGCCCATCATATCCAAAATGCTTCCAACTCAATCCAATTTTATCCAACTATGAATTTTTTAGTTTATTCAAGCGTAATAAATATTTAAAAAGAAAAACGGGTGATTATTATTCCACCCGTCTTTCATGTTTTTCGCATTCCTAATCCGTGTGCCGCGCGTTCGACTCGTGCCAGGGGCACCAATTATATAAAAATAGGATGTTGTCTATAATATAAACCTTCTATCGCTTTTAGTGTAACGGCGCGTTGATAAAAGATATATATTCTCACTCCTGAACTTTTTCTAGATTAGTGGCTCGAACGCCTATTAGCCTCACTCGCTTATTAAGGTCAATACGTTTAAGACAGGAAAAAGCTGCTTTCCGAATCTCTTCTTCAGCGTCCGTATAATCAGCCATTGTTTTTGCTCTGGTCAGAGTCTGGAAATCGCCGAACCTGATTTTTATGGTAACGGTTTTGGTCTGATATCCGCTATCTTGCATATCAGCAACAACTTCCTTGGCCAGTTCCGCGAGCGTTCGAGCAATTACCTGCCAGTTTTTGACATCTTCCTGAAAGGTGGTTTCACGGCTGATGGATTTCGGCTCCCAGTGGGTAATCAGCGGGCTGTCGTCAATTCCCCGTGAAGCGTCATAAAGGTATTGACCGTAGGAATTGCCGAAGTTTTCAATTAGCTTTTCCAGCAGTAATGAGGCCAGCTGTCCGATGGTATCAATGCCGATATTTTTTAAATGTTCTTCTGTTTTCGGCCCGATCCCATATAATTTGCGGATGGGTAACGGCCATAGTTGACTTTCAATATCAGTTTCATTCAGTATGGTGAGACCATCCGGTTTGCGCAGATCGGAGGCGATTTTGGCCAGAAGCTTGTTTGGAGCGATGCCGATAGAACAGGTTAAGCCTGTTTTTTCTTTAATCCCGGCTTTAATTTTGGAGGCGATAATTTCAGCCGTCTCTGATAGTTCGGATACATCCAAAAATACTTCGTCAATACCGGCATTTTCCATAACCGGCGTAATCGACAAAAGGACAGATTTGAACTGCTGAGAAACTGCTGAATATGCTTCATAATCAACAGGAAGGAAAACCGCGTGAGGACAGAGCTTGTAGGCAGTCCTCAGCGGTATGGCGGAATGGATGCCGTATTTTCTGGCTTCATAATTGGCTGTCGAAACAACTCCTCTCTTATTGGGGTTTCCCCCGCCTCCAATAACGACAGGCTTGCCAAGCAGAGCTGGATTTTTCTTTTCCTCGACCGCGGCGAAGAAAGCATCCATATCGATGTGAATAATTCTTCTTTGCATATAAAATTTAGAATATCATTTCTTCTGAGAATTTAGTAGTAATTCCAATTCTAAATTAAAGCGCTATCTTTGTTGGTGTCGTTGTCGGCTTCCTCAGTGTATTAGTAATACGCCTCGTTGCCTCCGCCTAGCCGCCTCAATATCATCTTTGATTTAGAAATGGTATAAGATGAGGTAAATCATTTTGAGTTTGGGCGATTTTTTTAGAAATTGGCCAACGGATTTTCTCATAGTTAGCTACAGAACTCTTAAGTTGACGAATTTTAATAAATATGCCAAATTCCCCTTCGAAACATTCGATAATAAGGAGGATTTTTATTAATGGTACCGGCGGCAGATAACCAGACCCGCTCCGAAAATGAAACAAAATGGCAGTTGGGTATGTTGTTGTCCAGGCCATTTTTTTCTATAGGAAGAGCGGTAATAAGGTGGATCAACATTTTAGGTGCCGCGACGGTTTTCCTCTTTTTGGCTCTGGTTAAGGTCTTCCGCTCGAAGCAGCTATCCAAGATAGTTCAGCAGCTTTATTACATCGGAGCGAGATCAACGACAATCATCATGCTGGTGAGTGTGTTTACCGGCATGGTTCTGGGTCTCCAATCTTACCATGCCCTGGTTAAATTCGGGGCTCAGGGAGCAGTCGGCACTCTGGTAGCTCTGTCTTTAATCAGAGAATTGGGGCCGGTTCTTACGGCAATCATGATTACGGCCCGGGCAGGCTCCGCTATCACGGCTGAAATCGGTATCCAACGAATTTCCGAGCAGATAGATGCCTTGCATACCATGCGCATTGATCCGCTCAGACATATCATCAGTCCGAGAGTTACCGCTGCTATCATCAGCTTTCCCATCCTCACCACCGTGTTTGACCTCATCGGAATGATCGGCGGATATATTTCAGGGGTCATGCTGCTTGGTCTGAATTCCGGCGTATATTTCCATAGTATTCAGGCTAATGTTGAGATGAAAGACATTTCCGACGGTTTAATTAAGGCTATCGTTTTCGCAGTTATCGTTGCCACTGTTTGTTGTTACCAGGGCTATTTCGCGCATATGCGCAGGGATAGTCATGGTGCCCAAGCCGTCGGTCTGGCCACTACCTCGGCAGTCGTGATTTCCTGTGTGCTGATTTTGGTATCGGATTACGTCGTGACTTCACTGCTGATATAGAGAAACCTATGAATACACCATTGATTAAATTTAAAGACGTCACTAAGAGCTTCGGAGACCGAACAGTTCTTGAGCGTGTTAATCTTGAAATTTATGAGGGGGAGGTTACAACCATAATCGGCCTGAGCGGCGCGGGGAAAAGCGTGCTTCTCAAGCTTATCATCGGACTACTCAAACCGGACGAAGGAACGATTCTTCTTCGGGGCAAACCAGTCAGTAAAATGAAAAAAAAGGAAATTAATGCGGCCTTTGCTCAGATGAGTTACATGTTTCAGGGTAACGCTCTTTTTGATTCCCTGACCGTTTATGAAAATATTGCTCTGCCCTTGCTGGAAACAACCAATTTGAAGAAATCTGAAATCGACCGCCGGGTCATGGCGAGAATAGAGCAGACAGAACTGACCGATGCGGTTAAAAAGTTTCCTTCAGAACTATCGGGAGGAATGCAAAAGCGGGCAGCCCTGGCACGCGCACTGATAACCGATCCTAAAATTGTTCTCTTTGACGAACCAACAACCGGCCAGGATCCCGTCCGAAAAAACGCGATTCTTAGTATGATTGCCCAATACCATAGGAAGTTTGGGTTTACGGCTATCTTGGTCAGCCACGAGATTCCGGATGTATACTTTATCTCCAATCGTGTTCTCGCCCTCTATGAGCGGACGATTGTTTTTCAAGGGACTCCGGAAGAGTTGGAAGATTTTGACCATCCTTTTAAAGACGAAGTCATCCACAGCCTGGAGGCGTTACAGAAAGAATTAACCGGTTTGTATTCCAAAAGACAATTCAAAGTTCTTAATCATGCTCAGATGAGGAGGAGAGCTTTTGGGGACACTTATTGTATAGCGGTTTTTACTCTGGAAGACATAAATTCCATCATTAGATATTTGGGTCATGATGCTGTGCAGGAAGCAATAAGACGTATGGGATTGTATATCGATAAACACTTTGGCGTTATAGGGGGATTTTCCACCCGCCGGAATACAAATGAAATTGTTACAGTGCTTCCCTATTCTGACATAACCGAGGCGGAAAATATTCTAAAATATTTTGTCAAAGATTTTCAGGGATTGGAAATTAATGATATTTGGACTGGAGTTCGTAGACGGGTGGCTATGGCGGGGCCGGTAGAATTTACCATCCTGGCCGGAATTGCCCAGGGCCAACCGATTGCCGAAATTGATTCAGTCATAGATTCGGCAAAATCTCATCAAAAGGAAATTTGGACGGCTACGATGCGCCGCCGGGGAGAGAAAATATGAAAAAATATACCATCGAGACAATAGTCGGTATCTTTGTTGTTTTCGGACTTCTTTGCATAGGCTATATGACCGTAAAACTTGGGCATGTTTCTTTGCTGGGTGATGATTCCTATCCCGTCATTGCCAAGTTTACCTCAGTTACCGGCCTGAGAGTCGGTAATGTCGTGGATATCTTGGGTATTGAGGTCGGACGGGTGGAACGAATCTTCATGGATCAGGAAACCCAGAAAGCTATAGTTGAAATAAAGATCAAAAAGGGTATAAAGATTTATGACGATGCCATTGCTTCCATTAAAACACAAGGACTGATTGGCGATAGTTATCTCAGCATTGATCCCGGAGGCGCAGGAGAACTGCTTGGACCTCGCGGAATCATCACCGAAACACAGGCCCCGGTGGATATCATAGAGCTTATTGGCAAATATGCCTTTGGCGAAGTAAAGAAGGAATAAGGATGCAATAAAATTAGGAGGATTAGGTCATGAAAAGACAGCTCGCAGGATTAAGTATATTAGTGCTCTTTCTATTTTCTCTTCCGGTGTATGCCGGCGCGCCACTCAACACGACTCAGGTAAATGTCAACAAAGTACTCGACGTACTGCGCGATCCAAAGCTTAAATCCGAATCGGCCAAAGAGACGAAAAAACAGAAACTTCGTTCTATATATAAAGGTATGTTCAACGAAATCGAATTTTCCAAGAGGACGCTGGCGCGAAACTGGAATAAATTGAATACCGCTCAGCAAGGAGAATTTGTACAACTTTTTGAACAAGTATTGGAAAAGGCTTACATTGATAAAATCCTTTCTTACACTAACGAAAAAATCGATTTCTATAAAGAAAGTATGAATTCGGAAACCCAGGCTGAAGTTCAGACGAAAGTGATAACTTCTTCCAAGGAAATTCCTATCTTCTACAGATTGATCCTGAAAGACGGCGCATGGAAAGTATACGACGTTGTCGTGGAGAATGTGAGTCTGGTTCTGAACTATCGCACCCAGTTCAATGATATACTGGCTAAGGATACACCCGAGCAACTGCTGGAGGTTCTACGCAAAAAAGTGAAGGAACAATAGTTTAAAAAGCCGCCGGCAAAGAAAGAATTTTTTCAATAAACCATTAAAGAGGAATTCAGCCTCATGAAATTTTTCTTGTTTTTGATTTTGGTATATACTTTTCTTACGATGGGCTGCGCTCACAGCCTGAATTCCAATTCTTCTACCCTATCGCCGTCGAGTTCAACATCCACTCCCCCAGCGGTGGTTACAGACGCTTCCAATTCAGGTGAGGTCAATTTACCACCCCGGGAAAAAGAGATAAAATCTGAGAGTAAAAGCTCGGATGATGAGAATTTCAACGAAGATGAGGCTGCGGGGGAGAAAGCGCAAATTGCAGATCCTATAGAGCCCCTCAATCGGGCCATGTACCACTTTAACGACAAGCTGTATTTCTGGGCGCTTAAACCTGTAGCGCAGGGATATAATATGGTAGTTCCCGAAGTTGCCAGGATCAGCGTGAAGAATTTCTTTTCTAATCTTAGATTTCCTGCCCGTTTCGTCAGTTGCCTGCTTCAAGCTGATTTCAGCGGCGCGGCCACGGAGTTTGGCCGTTTTACAATAAACACAGTATGGGGCATCGGGGGACTTTTGGATCCTTCTTCCAACAAGGAATTGGATTTGCAAAAGCAGGATACGGATTTGGGACAAACTCTGGGTGTCTATGGTGTGGGACAAGGTTTCTATATAGTCTGGCCGATACTCGGTCCTTCCAGTCCGCGGGATTCAGTAGATGTGGTCGGCGATTATTTTTTGTATCCGGTTTCTTATATTAATCCCTGGTATGTTTGGTTAGGAGTCAGAGGATACGAGGAAGTAAATGACACCTCTCTGAGGATTGGCGATTATGAATCTCTCAAAGATGCGGCCATCGATCCCTACATAGCGTTACGCGATGCCTATGTTCAATACCGGCTGAAAAAAGTTGAACAGAGGCGATTGAAACTGACGCCATCCAAGCCGGAAGAAAAAAGCTCGCTTTCGGATGATTCGGTATTACAGAAGAATTGAATTTAGGAGAGAGGAGGATTTCGTACGAAAAGCCTTAAAGTTATAGTTATCTGCGTGTTAATAATATTTACTGTCCATAATACAGCCGTCGCGGGTGGGCCATTTGGTCCGCCTCAACCTGTTTCCAAAGAGACTGGAGGATTATATACCGGTATCGGTTATTGGTACCATGAAGATATATACAAGAACGGAACGGAGCATTTAATCAGACAGAATCAGGTTTATTCGCATGTAGGTTATGGAGCTAAAAATCTTTGGGAAATATACGCGCGAATCGGGGTGTCGGATTTAAAAATTTTCGACGCTTATAACTCCACAAATGTTTTAACTACCACCGACAAAAATGATTTTGAGGAAAACTGGAAGTTTTTTGGCACCCTGGGGGCAAAAGGCTTTTATGCTCTCAATAGAATATTCGGCGTAGGAGCCTTCATACAGGGAACTTATTACTTAAGTAACTTTACCGATGATGTTGCGGGGATAAGTGGCAGCGAGCCTTTTACAACAGATCTCCAAATAAAAAATCTTTGGGATGTGAATTGCGGCATTGGATTTCAAGCAACGGCTCCATACAATATAAAGCTATATGCGGGACCTTACATTTATTATTCGGAAGCCCAGGCTTCCCTGGCGGTAAATATTCCGGGTCTTGAATATACAGCCGGAAATGTTACCATCAGGAACAAAACAATTGCGGGAGGATTTGCGGGAGTAAATATCCCCCTGTTGAAGGGATTCCAAATGAATATTGAAGGGCAATATTCGGAAAGATTATCCGCTGGAGCCGTCGTTACCTATTCATATTAAGCGAAGTTACCGTAAGCGTAAATTCAAAATGTCATTCTAATATCGATCACATTCTGAAGAATTGGAAATAGTAAAATATGGAAAGGATTACTATGGAAAATGTATTTGTTTTGTTGACGATTGGGTTCGGCCTTCTGAGCCTTCTTTTCTTTATTGAAACTTTTAGAGTTATACGAAAAAAGAGGCTCATAAGTTCGACGATTCGTTTGTTGTGTGCACTGCTCTCACTATCGTTAGCTGCGCTATTTGGAACGATTACTATAGCAACACAAGGATATCGTGCCCTGACGCATGAGGAGATAGCGGCAGTAGTTACGACAGAGCCTCTGGGAGCAAAGTGGTTTATGGCTTATTTTAAAT
>DLME01000018.1 GCA_002479215.1 Syntrophaceae bacterium UBA7544 | reverse complement strand
GTACATGTTTCGGGGGCAGGTCACTACCAAATGGAAAAATTTCAGGGTGTAGTGCACTTGCAATGATTGCGACAAAATTTCCAGAGTTAATTATTGGTGACGTATTTAATGGAATTAATCAACTATCGACAAATAACCTGATATTACTTGCACAAGCTGGTAGTGACGATCGAGCAGCATGTAAAGGGTGTCAAGCTGCCTCTAATTGCACTGGCGGATGTCTTGCCATAAACTACTCTACAACAGGATTAGCAACGGTTCCTCCTAAAGTCTATTGCAGGACGATTTCCACTATTCCAGAAGCATGGAGTTATGCTTGGGGAGATCGGTAATGTTTTATGGCTAACAAATCGTTCCGCCTGAAAGGCCTGCACGTTAGGTTTTTGGGAGTTCGTAGCTAATCGACGCCTATCTAACAGATGATTTTTTGCGCTAGATCAATAATTTCAAGCACAAATTCTTAAAATATTTTATTGAGAAAATCTGATACGCCCATATATGGAAGAGTAGACTTAATATTAAAATATAAAAAGGGGAATCTTATGAACCAGAAGGGTAAAAAATTGCCGCATATTGGAGTTTACACGAGGTTGGCACCGTCAAGAATAAGCGGTGGCGGGGTTGGAGTTTTCGCGATTAGGAAAATTGGAAAAAATGCGGATATTTTTTATGATGAATACGATGAAATGATATGGATAAATGTAAAAGAATTAGAATCGCTGCCAGCAAAAATCCGTAAACTCTACGATGATTTTTGTGTTATAAAAGACAATGGGACGCGATATGGGTGCCCTAAAAGTTTTAATCAACTAATACCATGTTGGTATTTGAATTCGTCAGAAACTCCTAATGTAAGATGCGATGAAAAAAACGGATACAAATTTTATGCTCTCCGCAATATAATTGAGGGAGAGGAATTGACTGTAGATTATACTACTTATAGTGAACTGCCTGTAGTGGTCTAGAGTCAAAGAATGTGATGATAGCAAATGAAAAAAACATTAATAATAACAGTTGCAGTTCTTTTATCCATAGCGTTTATTTTGTATATAGTTGAAGTTATTATTGGTTGTAAGAGTATAGACAGTGATTGTGTGCTTGCTCTGGCTACTATTCTACTGATACTTGTCGGTTACTCACAATTGGAAAAGCTAAACACGTATAATAACATGCAGGCATTATTTGAGAGTGAGCGTGAATGGAAAACTGATGAATTCAAAAAGAAGAGAAAAAACATGGTCTCATTATTAAAACCTTTTTTGGAATACCCGACGAAATTGGATGATTTACCAAAGGATGAATGGAACAAGATAATGACAACTGCAGAGGACGTATTCGATTACTTTGATGTCGTTTCATATTATGCACTATCAAAGAAGATGTATACAATCGACGATATATATGAATGCTATGGTTATTTTATCAAATATTACTGGCTTCTTTGCTCAGAAACAAATTACATATCAAACGTCAAGGAAAGAACTGGCAAGCAAGATATGTATCCTAATTTTAAAGTTATGTTTGATACCTTAATGAAAGTGGAAAAAAAGAAATTTAAAAAAGAGTCAGTCCAGAAAGTAATACATGAAGCAAAAAGTAGACTTGTTGATTTTATTCATGAGGAAGAAAATTTGAAATTATGGAACGGATGACATGGACTGAACCCCCTGACAATGGCGGATACTACAATTCAAATAGTAATCCTTAATTTATTTTTCAATTGGCATGTGTTGACCTGTAGGTGAAAGAGATAAATTAAGACTTTCGTAGTCAGTGCTTGTCAGCCCAAATATAACTCAGGACGCATGAGTTGGCCGGCAAAATTCCGAATAGAGAGAATAATAAAAATCTGGCCAGAACAGGCTTCATAGCCGTTCTCTCCGGCCAACACATCAGAGTTGAACCGCGCCAACAGCGCCACTGTGGGCGCATAATGGCAAAATATCTCTGTTTGGGGGACTTGGTGGTGGTGCGGAATGAAATTGGAATCGCAACCAACAATCATTCTAAATCTGTTGGCCGCCAAAATATCAAATAGAGAGAATAACCGAATTCTAGCCCGAACGGGCTTACGGTGTTTGAATCGACAAGCACTTCTTCCTGTAGTCAATAGATTTGCCTTTTCCGCATGAATGCTAGACTTCAATCGGTAATAAACATAATTCACGCCTCATGACAATGACCTGCCCAAGCAGCTGTCTATTGACCCGCAGGCAAAACTATCAACTTGCCGCTCATGCTCGTGTGTCCTATGCCGCAGAACACCGAGCAGTGGGTTGGGAAAGAACCACTTTGATAGGCTGTGAACTCAATCACTTCCAGTTTGGCCGGTTCGAGTTTGCGATTGATCTCGTACGCCGGGATAGCCAGCCCATGATTCACGTCAGTGCTAGTAACCTCCAAGCGTACTTTTTCACCTTGGCGCACGACGATGGGATTTGGAGTGAATTCGTATTTTTTGGCCTCCATTTTTACAATCCGTACCTCATTGACTATTTGCCCGGACAATTGAAGGTGCTTATCCGCCTCGGTCAATGGCTTGGGTCCGCCGGCGCAACCGGTTGTAACCGCTACCCAAAATAATCCCGAGATCAAAAACGGTAATCCTGTAATATTAATCCACTTCATCATTTTATACTTCCTCCTTTTTATTAGCCTTCCCAATTTTTGATATATATAACGATAGTAGAAGTCAACAGGAATTCCTGAATTTGTCGCCATTTTTTTTGAAAAATTATGGAAGGACATCGAAAAAAGGAAAAACAAATTGAATACGACGAAATATTATAAAAAGATGTAATGAATTTTTGTATAAAAGGAATTAAAGAATTTATCTTATCCAAAGAAAAATATCTTGCTGTTCATAACTGTATCAAGTAATTTGCGTAAATCAAGAACGAAAAATTCAAAGTTCAGTAAGCACTTCTTCCTGTAATGTTGTTTTGCTGATTTAAGAAATACATTCAACATTTCAATCAGAAATAATTAAAAAACTTCAGAACTTTAGCTTAATATGTGATATAAGTAAAAGAGACAGATCAGCGGCAACTTCATCCATTCTGGAAGGACTAGTGATGGACTTCGACGAAGGCTACCGACTCGCAACTGAACACTCTAATGAAGGTGTGATTATCGTCAGTGGAGATAAGCGTCTTTTCATCAATCAG
>DLME01000026.1 GCA_002479215.1 Syntrophaceae bacterium UBA7544 | reverse complement strand
TATAATATCGGATATGGATTGCATTTCCCTCCAGCCCATACTTTAAGCTATGTAAAGGAAAGATATGCGGCAAGTATCGGCATGCTTTCGGAAACACAAAGAGCGGCAGATAAGATCATATCTTTGCCCTTATTTCCGGATATGAGACAAGAAGATGTTCAATATGTTTGTACAGCCATAAAGGAGATAGTGAATAATGAGTAATGCTAAAATAGCTGTCGTCATTCCCGTTTACAATGAAAAAGAAAATCTGCCGACTTTGATGCAGAGGCTTATCGCGGTGATGCAGAGTTTGGGAAAAAGCTACGAGATAATATTTATTGATGACGGAAGCAGCGATAATTCGCTCGAAATTCTGAAAGAATTTTCTCAAAAACCATCGGTGAAGATAGTGGAACTGGCGCGAAATTACGGACAGCATGCGGCTATCTTAGCGGGATTTTCCGTATCCAGCGCCGAAATTGTCATTACCATGGATGCGGATTTGCAGAATCCTCCTGAAGAGATACCTAATTTAGTGAAAGTGATGGAAGAGGGCAATTATGATGTTGTCGGTACGATCAGAAGGGGACGCAAAGATTCCTTTTGGCGAATTATTCCCTCAAAAATTATTAACATGGTAGCGCGAAAGATTACAGGCGTCAGCCTGCGGGATTGGGGATGCATGCTGCGGGCCTACAGGCGCAGTGTGGTCGAAAGGATGATCCAATGCCATGAGCACTCCACATTTATTCCAGCTTTGGCGACGCTCTTCTCCAAGCGCGTAACGGAAATAGAAGTGGCTCATGATGAGCGACTTGGCGGCAAATCAAGTTACCCTTTAAGAAAACTGATTAATCTGCAATTTGATCTGGTGGCGGCTTTTTCGAATTTACCGATAAGGCTTATTATGTATGGCGGTATATTGATGTCACTGCTGGGCGTTTGTTTCGGTATTTTTCTAGCGGTAGCGAGATTGGTTTATGGCGCGCGCTGGGCGGCGGAAGGAATATTTACTTTATTTGCCGTCTTGTTTATATTTGTCGGTCTGCAATTTTTTGCTTTAGGCGTTATCGGTGAATACATCGGTAGAATTTACCGGGAGGTACGCAAGCGGCCGGAATATGTGATCGAAAATATTTACAGCACAGAAGGGAATAAACGATAAGTTGAAAGCGGCTGTTTTTGCGTATCACAATATGGGCATTGCCGGTTTAGAAGCTCTCGCTAAACACGGTTTTGATATTGCCGCTGTGTTTACACATGAAGACGACCCTGATGAGAATTGCTGGTTCGGTTCGGTTAAGGGTTGGGCTGAAAAGAAAGATATTACCGTTTACACTATCGAAGAAATAAATGAACCGCAATGGATTAAAAAAATTACCAGCCTCAAGCCCGATATTATATTTTCCTTTTATTATCGAAAAATGATCTGCCGCGAGATACTTGATATTCCTGCGCTGGGCGCGTTTAACTTGCACGGGTCGCTTTTACCGGCCTATCGGGGACGCTGTCCGGTAAACTGGGTTTTGATTAATGGAGAAAAGCGCACCGGCGTTACGCTTCATTACATGATTGATAAGCCCGATGCCGGTGATATCGTCGGCCAAAAAGAAGTCGAAATCAGCTTTACGGATACGGCGAGAACTTTGTATGATAAGCTCTGTCTGTCTGCTAAAGAGCTTCTGGATGAATTATTGCCTTTGATAAATAAAGGTCAAATTCACCGGCAAAAGCAGGATTTGAAAGCGGGGAGTTATTACGGAGGAAGGCGTCCGGAAGACGGACGTATTGAATGGAATAAATCAGCGCAAGATATTTACAACTTGATTCGGGGTGTCACCGAACCGTACCCGGGGGCTTTCACTTTTTTGGAAAATGGCGAAAAATTAATTATCTGGTGGGCCGAGCCGGTAAAAGCAAACATAGTCAAAGTTCCGGGAGAGGTGGAAATCAGCACAGAAAATATTCGCGTGTATACCGGTAAAGATGCTATAAAACTTATTGGCATAGAAGTTCAGGAAAGGCGCATGAAAGGTTCACAAATTTCCGAATATTTCCAAAAAGGGAAGGTGACAAAGTTAAAATGAAAATATTGATACTGGGCGTAAATGGATTTATCGGACATCATCTGATTAATAAAATCCTCACCGAAAAAAAAGATTGGATAGTTTACGGCATGGACTTAGGCATAGACCGCCTCGGCAAGAATCTGAATAATCCGCGTTTTAATTTTTTGGAAGGCGATATTGCCATCAATCGGGAGTGGATTGAATACCAAATCAAAAAATGCGATGTCGTGATACCCCTTGTGGCAATTGCCACTCCCAAACTTTATGTGGAAGATCCCATCGCCGTTTACAACCTTGATTTTGAGATGAACGTCAATATCATTAAACAATGCGTTAAATATCATAAGCGGGTTGTTTTCCCTTCGACCTCGGAAGTATATGGCGCCTGCACCGATCCGGAATTCAAAGAAGATGAAAGCTTTTTGGTTGTAGGCCCCATCAATAAGGAACGCTGGATTTATTCCTGCTGTAAGCAACTTCTGGATCGTGTGATTTACGGTTACGGAACAAGAGGACATTTGGAATTTACACTGTTTCGGCCTTTCAACTGGATTGGCCCGCGGCTTGATTCACTCTACGCGGCAAAGGAAGGCAGTTCACGCGTCGTCACGCAATTTATCGCGGAGTTGTTTATGAAACGCCCGATTAATCTTGTTGACGGCGGAAAACAAAAACGCTGTTTTACGTACGTTGATGATGGAATTAGTGCGCTTATGAAAATTTTAGAAAATAAAAATGATGTTTGTAAAAACGAGATTATCAACATCGGCAATCCCGCAAACGAATGTTCGGTTAGAGAACTAGCCAATATATTAAAAAAACTATTTACGGAACATCCTGATCATAAGAGTGACAAGAGCTATTCTGATATAATTGATGTTTCCGCAGATACCTATTACGGCAAAGGTTATCAGGACATTTATACACGCAAACCCAGCATCGAGAAGGCGAGAAAACTTTTAAATTGGGAGCCGAAAATAGGTTTGGAAGAATCACTGCGTCTAACTCTTAATTCGTTTTTGAAAGAAAACAAAGACGCTGGCATTAAATAAAATGGCAATGCTCGGATTAAAAATCGATGTGGATACCTACTGGGGCATGAAAAATGGCGTGCCCTGTCTTTTACAGGCTTTAAGAGAATTCAATCTAAAAGGCACATTTTTTCTAAGTATTGGGCCGGATAATTCCGGCCGGGCGGCATTGCAGTTAATCAAAAATCCGCTTTTTTTAAAGAAAATGATGCGGACAAACGCGGTGGCTCTCTATGGCTGGAAAACAGCGCTATACGGCACTTTGCTTCCGGCACCAATGATCGCGCTTTCCTTTCCGGAAATTGTGAATGATATAATTGCCGCCGGTCACGAAGTTCAATTTCACGCCTGGGATCACCGCCGCTGGCAGGATGAACTGCCGGATAAATCCGAAAACTGGATTCGTGGGTGGTTCAGCAAAGGCATTGCCGGTTTTGAAAAATTAACGGGAAAGAAACCAACAGCCTTTGGGGCGCCCTCATGGGTTATTGATGATCGGGTGCTGAAAATAATTAAAGAATACAAATTTAACTATATAAGCTGTACACGGGCCAAAACTCCGTTTATCCATGAAATAGCAGAAACTCTGGAGATACCCTCCGACTTGCCGTGCTTTGAGGAGATTGACGCACAAAAAGGCGTATCAATTATTGCCAATTTGATTAAGGATGGCGGAACGCATGTCTTACCGGTTCATGCGGAAGTAGAAGGGGGCATATTTCAAAATCAGTTTCGAGAGCTTTTGGAAAAGACGCTCAGCTTAGGTATAGAAGTTATGCCGCTAAAGAAAATCAAAGATAAGCTGGATACTAAAACATTACCCAGACGCAAATACAAAATGGAATTACTCCCCGGCCGCCATTCAGCGTGTGCCGTATAGATAATTTATAAAACTTTGTTTATGAGCTTTTCTTAAATAACCCTTCCAGTTTGTCTTTGGTTCCCGAATTGGCGTCACCGTGAGAGTTTGTTGTTTGTTTAAATTTAAAAAAATCACAAAAATTGGAGCGGGTTTTGTCCAGCACTCTTTCGGCCTGAGGTTCGCGGCAGTCATTATAAGAACCTACATCATAAAAAGAGCAGTTAAGGCAACAATGCAGGTCAGCTCCGCAGGAGGGACATTGCGCTTGCCTGCCGATAAAAAAATCCGGCGCGATTTCTTTTTTACATTTATGACAAATGTTCATGCAAGTAAAAATACAAGCAATGCCGAATAATTGTCAAGAAGCTTTCGTGGCTATTCAAAAGTACATACACTTTCCCCAAAAGAGGGTATTAAGAGTAAAGATTTTACCCTTATTTATCTGGAGAGCCTGCAGACCAAATGTCTCTTTTAAATATTTTCGTAAAAAATTATTAACAAATACGTTGTTGGGTTGGCTAACGGTATGTGTCCAGGCCATCTCTAATTGAAGTGGTTATAACACGGCATCTTAATACCATTCTTCATCTCGATAGAAAACGGCATATATCTTTGAAATATCTTCCGATAATAATTTTATTCCTTCAAACTTGAAAACATCCTTACCTTTCCAATTTGGCTTTGATGAACGGAGATTTTCTGGGAAAAACGTATGAGCAATTCCATTTCTCAACACGCTTAATTTTTCAATGTCCGCGGCTACATTTTTTGGAATTTTTGAAATCGATTTAGCCAATCTCAGTTTTTGTAATAAATATAATTGTTCTATTATGTAGTAATTGAAATTCTGAAATTTTTTTGTTTTCCAAAGAATTTCAAACTTTTTCTTCTTACCGAAAAAATATCTGCAAATTCTATTTGTCAAGAATTCGTCGATTATTGTATACCAAACAATAATCTGGCCTCTTATAACTTTATTTTTTATAATGTCTATTTTCGTTGCTTTATCTTTGCTTGGTCCGGTTAATACTTTTTCATAATCTAGATTAAGTAAGTCATAAACTTTCCGGAGTTCGTCCATTTTTTCTGCAATTTTTGACTTCATATATTTCAGAAATTAATTTAGTTTACGCCTTTAAAATTGAAATTGGAGACGATTTTATTTAAAGTCCCCATCAGTTTTCATCCAATCCTTGCCGCCAAGTATTCGGGCGACAAGCATACTGGAAACATTATCGCCAATGGCGTTTACCATTGTTGCCGGAGCATCGACTAGTGTTCCAATCATCGTGATAATCGGGAAGGACTCCAGAGGAAAACCATAAAGAGTAATGATCAACACTTCGCCAATCGTTCCGCCGCCGGGGATGCCGCTTACCACAACACCAACTAACAGGCCGATACCTATAGCCGTGGCAATGGTTTCCACCCCTGAAAAATTCATATTAAATATACCGAAAAGGAAAGCTATTTTCAAAATGGCGGCAAGGCAGGAGCCTTCCATGTGCATTGTTGCTCCGACGGGAATGACGAATTCGCTGATGTCTTGCGGCACACCGGTTTTATTGGCGGCTTCGAGATTAACGGGAATCGTCGCCATAGAGCTTCCGGTAGCGAAAGCCGTAAGCGCTGGCGGAATAATATTGCGCCAGAATCGGCTTACTCCTTTTGCCTTGGCGGCAATAAAGACATAAATGGTAAAGGCAATAAAGAAATACAAAATTGCTGTAGGATAATATAAGATCATTACCCTCACGTAGGCGCCTAGCAGTTCCGGCCCAAAAACGCCGACAAGGTAGGCAAAATAAGCGCAAAGGCCGATAGGCGCATAATACATAATGAAAGAAATGAGCTTCATCATAACGTTACTGGCCGAAGAAAGAAAATTGGAAAAGGCTTTTCCTTTTTCGCCAATCACCGAAGTGGCGAGGCCAATCAGAACGGAGAATATAATGAGCGCCAGCATGTTTTTCTTGGAGAGGATATCGGGAAAATCGGAAACAGTAAAAGCTTTGACGATTTGTTCGGATGTTTTGAACTGTTCGATGTTTACTGCGGAACCCAGATCAATCCTTACACCGGCAGCGGGAGGATAGAGCTGAACGCCGACAACCATGACACTGGAGGCGATAAGGCCGGTAATTACAAAAACAAAAATCATTGCGGCAATGATTTTTCCGAGACGCCGGATATCGGCCATTCCGGCAACAGCGGAAGAAATGGAAAAGAACACAAGTGGAATAATGACCGTAAAAAGGAGATTAAGAAAGATGTCCCCGAACGGCTTGAAGATTACAGCATCCTTTTTATAAATGACTCCCAGAAAAGCGCCGATAAGAATGGATATGATCAGGATAATCGAAAAACCGTATGACTTTAAGAAAGGGGGTAATTTAATTTTCATATTTCTCACTCGATTGGGAAATCAAAATATGTGCCAGGATAGGGTTCATTTTTCAGTGTATAATGCCACCACTCCTTGTCGTAATTTCTAAATCCGTGTTTTTCCATGAGTGATTTAAGCAGAAGCCTGTTAATTTTTTGCTGCCGGCCGATGTTTTTATTGGCCGTATGCGATAGTTCATGAAAACAATCAAAACCAGTTCCCATGTCTATACTATTATCTTTAAAGCGTTTTTCGACGGGAAGGTAGCATTCCTGTAATTTCTGACCGGGAATGTATTTTCTCTGGATGGGAGCAGGTAAGGGGACAATGGTCAAATCAACAGTACTGCCCCGGCTGTGGCCTGATTTGCTGTCGATATAGCCGTCTTTAAAAAGGTTTGCTTTATCCACTGTCGGATAAAACTCTTTTTTCGTTTTAGTGTTGTCAATTTCCTTGGCCCAGCGCACAAAATGGTCCACGGCACGTTGCGGACGATAACAATCGTAAATCTTCAGCGTCAATGAGAACTGTTCCAACTCTTTTTGTACTTTAGCGAGCGCTTCCGCCGCTTCTTTGGTGAGGATACATTTCGGTGCCAGATAGCCGTCAACTCTTTCTCCGACGAAGTTATGAGGGCTATAATAACGAATATCGAGTTGTATTTCGGGAATCATCTCTTTTATATCGACAAAGCCTTCCGGGATTTTGTCCGCGCAATGTGAATTAATCAGGAATTGCGGAAAGCACAAAGTGGTGACGATAAATAAGGTAAGAACGATTTTTGATTTCATCAGGGAAGCCTCCACGTTGCATCTTCTATTCCCATAATAATGAGCGGCTCTGCCTGCGGATCAAGCCATAAGAGAATTTTAATGATGTTTTCTTCGGAGACAGCCACACATCCCCCGGTAGTTATATCAGCTCCGCCCCAAACATGGAAGAAGATGGCACTGCCGTATCCTTTGACGACCGGCCTGGTGTTATACTCGATAACGATACCGTATTTGTAGAGACTATCATCGCGTCTCATTTTTTCATAGGATTTAGCTTGCGTGGCGCCTTTTTTTACCCAGCGATTGTAATCATCGGCATTTACATCATCGACCCATATATCATCAGCTAATACCTGACGATAGGGCATTTTTGTTTTTATGGACTCATCATAGCCGAAAGTCATTTTAAGAGGATAGATGCCGGAGGGGGTTTTACCATCTCCTTCTCTTTTTTCTCCGGGCTGTGCAAAACCATTTTTTCCGATTACAGCATTAAAAGGCTCGAAAACAGTTTCCCAAATGCCTGCATGTTTTTCCAAAGTGCGAACTTTTTGTTCAGTGAAGAAAAAGGAATTATTAGTCGTTACTAGAATAACATGGGAAGATTTACCGATTTTGTCTTCAGGAAATGCGGATAGCGCTTCCGCATTAAGTATGGAAGCTGAAGGGCGCAAGAGACATGCCGACAATGAAAGAATCGCCAAAAGAACGGTTAACGAAAGATAAATTCTGAAAAGTTTTATAATTTTCACCAAGCAGTTAACCTCTTTTTTTATTGTTTTAATGGAAAAAAGATGCAATTTCAATAAGAAATATTTGATTATCACTTGGGGCGATTACAAAAATATCACCAAGCAGGCAATAGTTTCTCGATATTTTCGTAATAATGTTTTCAAAAAAATGCTTAACATTTCCTTGACATTCTAAGACACTAACGGCATAATTATAGGTAACGAATATAAGAAATAACTGATCTTATATAAAAATCGATTAGTAGGTGATCTTCAATCCGAATAAATTAAAAAACTAACTAATAATTAGTAATCCTTGACTTTTCTCTTTTTTATGATAAGTAGGAAGCTTATGCTAAAGTGGCAATCCTTCAAATCTATATTAAAAGATAAAATGTCGGGTAACCTGTTTACTTTAATGGTTATTCCGCGCACTAACAGCGCAGTAAAAAAAATATCTCTTCCCGGAATTTTAGTCAGCAGTTTTTTTGTAGTTTCTTTCGTAGCCATCCTCATAGCACTTTATTTTATTTATGATTATGCGAGTATAAAAAGGGATAGAGCGGAGTTAGTCAGGCTAAGAGGAATAAATAAAGAACAATCTCAGCAAGTTCAGGATTTAGCTCTGCGGGTTGATGAATTTTCCGATCGCATGGAGGAGCTCAGACAAGTTGATAAAAAGCTTAGAATATTAGCCATTCATCAAACTGGACGAGACAAAAAACTGCCATTGGGTATTGGTGGAGCAGCTAATACTGAAACTAGATTACAGGAATTGTTGGATAAAGATCAACAGAAGTTGATTTTGGGAATGCGTAAAAATATTACTGCGTTAAATGAAGATGCTAATTATCGGGAAAAGAGTTTCAACGAGTTATTAGCTTTCTTGCACGAACAAAAGTCAATTCTTGCCGCTACACCGTCTATCTGGCCGGTTAAAGGATGGGTAACTTCTGATTTTGGCCCAAGGGCATCGCCTTTTTCATCCGGAGTTGAATTTCATAAAGGACTTGATATAGCGACTAGATTCGGAAAAGAAGTGCTGGCAACGGCGGACGGACTGGTAATTGATGCTTCTTTCCATACTCAGGACGGCAATTTAGTAAAAATAGATCATGGCCACGGATTGGTTACCGCTTATGCCCATTTGTCAAGGATAGCCGTGAAATACGGAGTAAGAATTAAAAGAGGAGACGTAATCGGCTATGTGGGCGATACCGGCCGCAGTACAGGTTCGCATCTTCACTACGCTGTTTTTGTTAATAAGGTGCCTGTCAATCCACGAAAGTACTTGAAAAATAAGTTCTAAAAAGCGGAAGTGCAAAATGCGATTCTCGTCTTAATTGCGAAAATTAAGGAGCAAAATAAAAATACTCGTTTCCTTTGCCAAAAATTCCGCCTCGTGGCCTGATATTCTATTGTTAATAAATTAGTCTTGTCGAATCAGCCGGTAAATATGCCGGTTTTTTTTTAGTAAGGTTAAGGTGATCGATGATCGAAATGAT
>DLME01000297.1 GCA_002479215.1 Syntrophaceae bacterium UBA7544 | reverse complement strand
AAAAAAGACGGTAAACGATGAAGTAAACCTGGAGATAGAAAAAACAGGTAGGGAAAGCCTTGGTAAAGAAAATTTCGTGAGCGCAGAAAGAAGCGCAGCGTTTCGTGATTTAAGGGAAAAAGTTGAAGATTTTGAGCAAAAAAAGCCGTTATCCAGAAAAAGTTTGCGGAAAACATGGAAGGTTATTGTGTGGGCTGTTTTAGTAATTGTAGTCATCCCCGTTATAATTTATTTCTTTATTTTCCCGCAACTTGGCGATCGTTTCATCAAAATTGCCAATAAGTATATTGGCGAACAGGAACCAGTGCGGCCGGAAGTTGTTATCGGACAAGTCAAGTTACAAGACATTCGGCAGAGAATGTTGAATAATTATGTTTTGGGACAAATTCGAGTTATGGAAGGCACGGCTGTAAATCAGGCCGATTATTCTATTTCCAGGATAGTCATTAAAGGGGCGATCGTTGATGCGTTTGCCGTGGTTTTAGGGGAACGCACAAGTTATGCCGGAAATGTACTAACTGATGATGAACTCACGAATTTGCCTGAAGAAGAGATTTTAAGAAAGCTTTCCCAACCGGAAGGGCGCAACAATTCGAACGATAAAATTTCGCCTAACGGACAAATACCTTTTATGATCGTTTTTACCCATGAACCAGCGGGTGTCATTAAAACCACGGTAACTACAATTGGCGCGGAACGGCTTCTTTAAAGAACAATTTAATTAATTGATCTGGCGTTAATCGCTGTTGGAAACATTCTATATTCCTAAAATATTTTCAATTGATTGCCGAGTTATTGCTCCCTCGCGCAGGATAACCGGGGGATCACAGGTAACATCGATAATGGTGGAAACTTTATCGCCAATGGTGGGACCAAAATCGACAATAGCATCAATCTTGTTTCCGATTTGTTTGGCAACTTCGGAAGCTCGCGAGCATTCGGGCTTGCCGGATAAATTGGCGCTTGTGGCGGTAAGAGGATGTCCCAACTTTTGCGCGATTACCTGAGCGGCATTGCTACCGGAAACACGCACTCCAATTTTGCCCGTACCCGCTGTTAAAACCGGCAATACTCCGTCGGAAGCCTTAAAAATAATAGTCAGTGCGCCCGGCCAAAATTCTTGAATCAGCTTTTGAGCTGCTGAAGAGACGTTCTCAACCAGAGGATAAAGATTTTCAGTTCGTCCGATAATTATGGATAGGGGATTTATAAAATTTCTGCCTTTAATTTTATAAATTTTTTTTACGGCTTGTTCATTTGTTGCATCCGCTCCTAATCCGTAAAAAGTTTCGGTCGGATACGCAATAACACCGCCACGGGCAACAATAGCGGCGGCGCTCTCCAAAATACTTTCTTCTGAATTGTCTGCACTTACCGTCAGGATTTCCGGCATGAAAGGTTTTCCTGCTTTTTTTCCACTTCCCTGGCCATCTTCTGAATATGGGCGGAGAGCTTAGAGTCAATTGATTTGTCGGCAAGAGCGAGGATGCGGATAGCAAACAAAGCGGCGTTCTTGGCTCCGGCTTTGCCGATGGCCATACCAGCTACAGGCACGCCGCCGGGCATTTGTATCGTGGAAAGAAGAGCGTCGAGACCGTGCAAAGAGGTAGTGTCAATAGGAATGCCAATGACCGGCAAAGGTGTTTGCGCGGCAATCACACCAGCCAGATGAGCTGCAGCACCTGCTCCGACGATGATAACCTTGACGCCTCGCTGGGCAGCCGCTTTGGCAAACTTTGTCGTCCGTTCCGGTGTGCGGTGCGCCGATGTCAAGATCAGCTCATGCCCAATGGCAAACTCTTCGAGAATTTTAGCCGCCTCGGTCATAATAGGCAAATCGGAATCACTGCCCATGACAACACTCACTAAAACTTTTTCCTTTTTGGCGCTTTTTGTTTTCACGATCAGCTCCTTATTTAGTGTTTGAAATGTCTTACGCCGGTAAAGATCATGGCGATACCGTGTTGGTCCGCCGCCTGAATTGCTTCTTCATCACGGACGGAACCGCCAGGCTGGATAATCGCGGTAATTCCGGCTTCAGCAGCCATGTCGATGCCGTCTCGGAAGGGGAAGAAAGCGTCCGATGCCAGTACGCAGCCTTTGGTGGGCAGCACGGCTTTCATTTTGGCTATTTTAACCGAATCCACCCGACTGGTTTGACCGGCGCCGACTCCGACTAATTGGTCTTTGGTCGCGTAAACAATGGCGTTGGATTTAACGTGCTTGACCACGCGCCAGGCAAAATCGAGAGCCTGATCTTCTTCATCAGTAGGTTTTCTTTTTGTGACAACTTTGGCCTGACGGATATCAAACGGAACAGTGTCGCGTTCCTGAACAAGAAGCCCGCCAACGACGCGGCGAAAATCATAACCGGAAACGTATTTTCCGGACGTGGTCGGTATTTCCAGCAAACGCACGTTTTTCTTGGATTCGAGAATGCTCCTCGCAGCAACATCAAAGGAAGGCGCAAGGATAACTTCCAGGAATATTTTTGCCAACTCTTCCGCCGTTTTCTTATCGACGGGACGATTGAAGGCCACGATACCGCCGAAGGCGGAAACCGGATCTGTGGCCAGGGCTTTTTCGTAAGCATCGACAAGGCCGCTATTGCTTGTTGCCGCCCCGCAAGGATTGGCATGTTTGATGATGACGGCGGCAGGCAGAGCGAAATCGGACACAGCCAGCCACGCAGCATCGCTGTCCATGATATTATTGTAGGAGAGTTCTTTGCCTTGCAGTTGCTTAGCGTTGGAAATTGCCGCCAGCGACGCATCGTTTTCCCGGTAAAATGCCGCTTTTTGATGTGGATTTTCCCCGTAGCGGAGAGACTGGGCCATTGTATATTGAGCCGTAAATGTATCAGGAAATTCTTTTTTAGTGCCCTCCGGGGATATTGTTCCTAAATAATTAGAGATGGCGCCGTCGTAACGGGCTGTTGTTTGGAATGTTTTTACAGCCAGCCGAAAGTTTGTGGCCTCCGAAACCTTGCCACCGGTTTTTCCCATTTCCGTAAGAATCACACTATAATCAGCCGGATCGGTAATGACACTGACAAAGCGATAATTCTTAGCCGCAGCGCGCAGCATCGTCGGGCCGCCGATATCAATATTTTCAATCGCGTGTTCCACTGTACAGCCTTCTTTCGCCACAGTGTCTTCAAATTGGTAAAGATTGATGACAACCATATCGATCGGTTCTATTCCTTGTTTCTTCATAGATTTAACGTGCTCCGGGTTATCGCGCAGTGCGAGTAAACCGCCGTGAATTTTCGGATGCAGAGTTTTCAGCCGCCCGTCCATCATTTCCGGGAAACCCGTGTATTCAGAAACATCCTTTACCGTAATGCCGCTTTTTCTGAGCTGCGCGGCTGTTCCGCCGGTGGAAAGTATTTCTACGCCAAATGAAGAGAGTTTCCTGGCAAATTCCACAATTCCATTCTTATCGGTGACGCTGATCAGCGCCCTTTTGATTTGGCTCATAAAATTATTTCTCCTCTGCATCATAGCGTTAATATAATAATTTAGCTTGTCCAATTAACTCATTGGAAATGTAATTGCAAGACAGTTTTTGCCTTGACATATCAACACGTAATATCTAGAGTCTTTTCCGCGCTGGAGAAGAGGAGATTATTATGGAAAATAAATTGATTGCAGTTATCGAGACCGAAAAGGGGACAATCCGTTTGCGACTATTTGCCGAAAAGACGCCAGTTACCGTGGGTAATTTTATCAATCTGGCGCGGCGCGGTTATTATAATAATTTAAAATTTCATCGGGTTATTCCCGATTTTATGATTCAGGGCGGTTGCCCCGTAGGAGACGGCCGCGGCGGGCCGGGCTATAAATTTCAGGATGAGTTTGTGAAAGAACTGCGTCACAGTAAACCGGGTATTCTTTCGATGGCCAATGCCGGACCACAAACCAACGGCAGCCAGTTTTTCATTACCCATGTTCCCACTCCCTGGCTCGACGGTAAGCATACTGTATTTGGCGAGGTGATGAGTGATGCCGACCAGAATGTTGTCAATAAGATTGTGCAGGGTGATAAAATAAGCTCTATTACTATTGAGGGGGATATTTCCGGGCTGATTGCCCTCAACCAGCAAAAGGTCGAAGTATGGAATAAAATAATCGACCAGCAGTTTCCACACTTGCCGAAGGCGATCGTATAAATTTCTTTTTCTAGGAGCACGGAAATACCTATAGCTTTCTTCGAATATGATAAATATATACAATGCAGTGGAGGAAAATAACAAGAAAATGCGCAGACGCTATGGAAGAAGCTGAGCAACATAATGCACAAGAAATTATCAATGAATATGAGGGGATACACGATGAAAATTAAGAAGCAGATAGTAAATTTCTTCATGATTGATAAAGAACTTATTATTGTTTTTCTTCTTGTGGCTGTTACAGGTTTTATTTTCTATTTTGTTTCAAACCAGCGAGCATTCTTAGATTTTTTTTACTTTCCGGTTCTTATCGGTGCTTATTATTTCGGTAAACGTTACGCTACACAGGCGGCGGTGCTGTCCATTTTATTGATTTCATTGCTTGCTTATATCTATCCTGAAACTTTTATTTCTTCTTCTCCTTCTTCTTCAGATTACGAAGTATTCCGATTTTTAGATATTATGATCTGGGGAGGATTTCTGCTTATTATGGCGTATTGCATGGGAAGTCTTTATGAAAAAAAAGAAGAGGCAAACAGGGAAATAAGGAGAACATATCAAGGGATTATCGAAATGTTATCTCTTCTTATCGATTCCGTAGATAAACAAACCCAGAGCCACTCCTACAGAGTTTCTATTGTCGCTGAAAGTATAGCGAGAGCAATGAATTGCTCTGAAGAAGAAATTGAAAATATTAGGATTGCGGCTTTGCTGCATGACTTGGGGAAACTTGGCACTAGTGCCGAAGTTCTAAACAAAATTGGTGGTTTATCTCTAGAAGAACGAGAAAAAATAAAGGATCACCCTAAAATCGGTGCGGATATGCTTACCCCTATAGGAGGTAAAGTCCTCCAGATTTTGCCATACATTTTGTTTCATCATGAGAAATTTGATGGGAGCGGATACCATAATAAAATGGGTGAAAAAATCCCTCTGGGAGCAAGAATTATTGCGGTAGCGGATTATTATGATGCGTTATTGTCTGACCGTTCATATCGCCAGGCTCTTTCACCATTAAATGTAAGAAAAGAAATTATTGCCAATGCGGGTAGGCATTTTGATCCCGAAGTCGTAAAAGCTTTTGAAGCTATCTTCGACACATTGGATACAGATATGCCCTCAATTTTCCAAAAAGTTTCTGTTCGTAAAAGACATTAATGACTTTTGCACTAGTTCATTAATGCGGCAGCTTTTTGGAGTCTATGGAAAGATTTTATAAAGCTACACACCTTTTCTGGGGATTATATTGAAAAAAGAACAATCAAGTTCCACGTATTTTTTTCATATGATCTATGCGCTTTTGGATTAGCTCGCTTGTTCCGATATCGGCGCGATAGGCGACAGGACCTTTAATAGCCTTAACTCCATCCTGAGCAATTTTTTCTGCTTTTTCTAATGTATCGGCAATGCCCACAATGCCGATGGCGCGCGACGAACTCAAATACAAACTGTCTTCTTTTTTATCCACAGAGGAATAGTAAAGCCTGGCCTTTCTCACATTGCCTACTTCAATTTTCGCGCGTGAAGATACCGCATCAGGATGATTAGCAGGCAGACCGTAACCTTTCGGCACAACATACTTGCAGACCGTTGCCTTGGGTTCAAATTCAATCTTCAGTTTATCCAGTGTTCCGGCAATAATGTGGCGGCAGATTTCCAAAAAATCCGTTTTTAAAAGCGGCAAGATATTCATAGCCTCCGGGTCACCAAAACGCGCATTATATTCCAAAAGCTTTACGCCGGTTTTCGTGGCGATGAATCCGCCGTACATTATGCCCTTGTAAGGACTGCCCGTTTCTTGAATCAATGCCGCGGCCACCTTACGTGATATTTCTAAGCCCGCCAAAGTATCCTCCGGGTTTAAGAAAGGTAAAGAATGATTAGGGAGGGAATACGAACCCATGCCCCCGGTGTTCGGCCCTTTGTCGCCTTCAAATCTTCTTTTGTGATCCTGCACCAGTGGTGTGGCGACAACTGTTTTGCCGTCACATAAACACTGCAAGGAAAATTCTTCGCCGTCGAATTTTTCTTCAACAATTAATGATTGATTTTCCGTAAGTATCTTTCGGCATATTTTCAGAGCTTCTTCTCTTGTCGCAAAGTGATCGCCTTGAACCATAACGCCTTTGCCGCCGGTTAGACCATCGGGTTTAATCACAATGCCTTCCAGTTTATTTACAAAAGTTTCTACACCTTCAATGGAAGTAAAAACTTTAAACTGCGGATTGCCGGGAATATTGTATTTACTCACCAGATTACGGGTGAATGATTTGGAAGTTTCCAGACGCGCCAGACTTTTGGTGGGGCCTACAGCCGGAATGCCGATTTGCGCCAATGCATCGACCACGCCATTGCTTAGAGGATCTTCCGGCCCAATCACCACAAATTCAATTTTGTTTTGCGCGGCAAAGCCTTTGATTGCTTTGAGGTCGGAATAACTGCCGAGTTTAACCGTCTCTGAAAGAGAAGCAATCCCCGGATTGTTTGCTTTCATAAAAGAAAATAAACGCGGTTTGGGCGCTGAGCGTGAAATTGCTTCGGCGATTGCGTGCTCGCGGGCGCCGTTGCCGAGGAGTAATATATTGGGCATTCCTCAATCTCCTGAAATTATTAGTATGATTATATTTTTATTCTATGTTTTATATTATTTAAAAACATCTTTTAGAAGCGCTGTAACTCTCACCTTTGGGTTAGGACGAAATTAAACGTTGCACGTATTTAACTTAAGACAACTTTGAAAAATTATGATTCCTCTTTGTGTTCGATTTCACAACATCCTGCGTGCGAAAAGAGTTTATATTGATAAGAATTATCCTTATGTTGGGGTAAAGTATAAGAAGTAAGGCTTTGTATGTCAATGGAATAATAACCACGAAATGTGGTATATAAAAACAATAATTTACGGACGGAAATATATCTTTTTTTTCTCCGATCTGGTAAGTTGTATTATATAAGGAAATTTGGCGAGGTTGCTAAATATTGAATATAACCACAGATATTTTAATGATCTTTGTTCTTTTTTTGTTTTCCGGGTTTTTTTCATCGGCGGAAGCCGCATTGCTTTCGCTTACTGATTTGCATCTGCATAAGATGAAATTAGACCGCTACCCCTTTTTGACTTATGTCGGCAAGTTGCTGGAAAATCCCCGCCGCCTTTTAATTACTATTGTTACCAGTAATGAAGCAGTTAATATCAGCATCTCCATTTTGGCGGCATCTTTTTTTATCGGTTTATTGGGCGCGCACGGACAATTGGTCTCCATATTTTTTACAACTATTGTGTTATTGATTGCCGGCGAGGCTATCCCCAAGACTTTTGGCGTAACTTATCCGATGCAAGTTTCGGCCATGGTTTCTCCTTTGATGATCGCTATTTCCCGTCTGGAATATCCTGTAGTTAGCGCTTTGGAGAAAATACCAAATTTAATCTTAGAACGATTTGGTCATAAGAAAACGCAAAGTGATGATGCTTTGATGGAGGACGAGTTCAAGACGTTGATTGATGCCGGAAGCCGTGAAGGTGTAGTGGACGAATCTCAAAAAGAACTGATCACAAGAATTTTCGAATTAGGCGACAAACCGGTAACCTACATTATGATCCCCCGCGTGGATATGTTTTGTCTGCCCCTGAACATGGC
>DLME01000010.1:1091-5334 GCA_002479215.1 Syntrophaceae bacterium UBA7544 | reverse complement strand
AGCTTTAATTCTTTGGGGCAATCAGGATAAACTCATTGATGTTTCCAGCGTATCGGTTTTCGAAAAGGGATTAAAAAATCACAAAACTGTGATCATCAAAGATTGCGGCCATGTTCCTATGATGGAAAAACCGTAGGAAACAGCAACACAATATATAAATTTTATCAAAGGCATTAAGAACTAATCTGCTTAACGATGATTCATCGCTAGTTTGATCTAGGAAACGGAGGAAGGATATGGGCGAAGACGTCTATGTGAGGCTGAGGGAATTTATGGATACTCTGCCAGTAGGATACCCTGCAACGCCGACTGGGGTTGAGATCAGAATCTTGAAAAAGCTCTTTTCGCCAGAACAGGCAGAGCTTACTGTGAAACTAAAGAGCGAACCGGAAGAAATTCCGGCTATCGCCGCCCGGGTCGGCCTTGAGGAGTCAGAGCTTACCCGGAGGCTTGAGGAAATGGCCCAGAAGGGTCTTATCTTCAGGGTCAGAAAAGGAAATAAAGCGCTCTACCAGGCATTTCAGTTCATGGTTGGTGTTTACGAATTTCAGCTCAAATACCTGGACAAGGAATTCTGCCAGATGTTTGAAGAATACCTGCCCTATCTCGGAATGTCTTTTTTGCCCGTTAAAACCAAACAAATGCGTGTCATTCCGGTAGAATCGGCAGTTGGGACAGCACATGCGGTGGAGACATACAATCGGGTCCGAGAATTGGTAGAAGGGCAAAAGACCTTTTCTTTACAACAGTGCATCTGCCGCAAAGAGCAAGGGCTTCTTGGCAAGAAGTGTGACCGACCACAGGAAACTTGCCTCGCGTTTGGAGACTTGGCCCAGTTTTATATTGACAACAAATGGGCAAGAGCGATCAGTAAAGAGGAAGTTTTAAGAGTCCTTGACCTGGCAGAGGAATCTGCCCTGGTATTGTCTCCAACCAACAGCCAAGAGTTATCAGCCATTTGTTGTTGTTGCCCCTGTTGTTGTCCAATCCTCAAATATGCAAAGCTGATGCCTCGGCCTGCGGCTATGGTCCAATCCTATTACCAGGCTAAAATAGATTCCGAGCTCTGTTCTGCCTGCGGTCAATGCATTGAACGATGCCAGATGGCCGCAATTAAAGAGGGAGAGGATTCCTCTGAGATGATCGAAGGAAGATGCATCGGATGCGGACTCTGCGTTTCGACCTGTCCGACGGAAGCCATATCAATGGTGGCCAAGTCAGGGATGGAAGCGCCTCCTAAAGATTTTTTACAGGACACCCTACAGAGGATCGAGGCCGAGAGATGGGCAAACCAGGTCAAAGCAAAGAGCAGTGTTGCCTAAGGGAGGCTAAGGAAATGAAAAGCGAGGCACGTAGTTTAATTGTTGAAGGAGTTGGGCAAGCTTATAATAAGTCAAAGATTAAATATACATTGCCTTAAAGTGAATGCTTACGTTGATGACTTTAAAAAGAGGCAGAACCAGAAATGGTTTTGCCTCTTTTATTATCAATATTTCTGCCAGCAATTCTTGAGTATTCTACTATGTCATATTATTTAATAGCGGGTATTTCTTCAGTTGACAGATTTCAGATGAGGTTGAGTTAGTCATTACAAGTGTTTCAAATGGTAATCTTCAATCTATTTTTCACGTAGCATGTGTGGACTTGTAGGTTAAACAAATAATCTCTTTCTTCCTGTAATCCTTATTTTTCAAATTTTCAATTTTATGCTAGGTTACAAACGGTAATCGTTAAAAAATCCTTTTCAAAAAGAATCAGATGGTCAGGAGGATATTTTGAAGTTATTATCAACAAGTATTATAATTTTAACTTTAATGGTTAATATAGCTTTCGCAAGTGAAAATGATTTTATTCAAAGACAGACTTTTATTTGTAAAGATTATATATCTCAAAGCATGAAAAAAGAATTTCCTGTCAATGGACTTTCGGCAGAACAATTAATGATCACAGCCTGCACTAAAAAAGAAATAACAGAAAATTTATCAGAACAAGAAAAAAATCATTTAAAAGACTTAACTACGAAATTGAATGAGGCAAAAAAGAAACTATCTCAAAAAGAATTAGACAATCTTAAACAACAAGAAAAACTTGTAAATGATAATTGGGAATGGCTAAAAAAATCTATAGAGCCCAAAAATTTATCACAGCTAACCGAACAAGAAATTAAAACTTTAGATTCTGAACTTAGATTAATATTCAAAAAAATGCGTGAAGCATTAAAAAATGGTGATATTGAGACAGCTTTGACCTATTTTCATCACTGGTCAAAAGAAAGACACAGAAAAATGTTTTCTGCTTTACCTCTAGATAAGTTAAAAGAAGTAGCTTCCCAAAATCAAGAGTTGCATTTGTTGCCTTTTAGAGAGCAATGGCTCAGGGATAGGGTCAGATATGAAATCTTTACTATCCAAAATGGTCAAGAATTTGCTTTTCCTCTTACTTTTTCCCAAGATCAAGGAGAATGGAAAATATACGATTATTAATTTGTATTATATAGCACCTTTCAATCCGTAATCCTCAATCATTTTAAAACTGACAATTGTTTCTTTGTAGGTGTTTTCAGTAAGCAGTTCTTCCTGTTATCCGCAACTCGTCAGTCTTGATATTTATACAACCTTTCAATTGGTAATCATTAAAAAACTGCTGAAGTCTAAATTAACTTGTGGTAAAAAAACCAATAGTAGGTCAAAGAAATCTTGAATCTCCATCGATCAAATTATTAATGTACTATGAGGAGAATTTAAATGATCAAAATATATGATTTGAGCATACCAACTGAAGACAGTCCCAGCGAACCACAACCAGTGAAAGTGGAACATAAAGCGCATAATTCCAGTCTGCCACTAATTGAATTGGTTTTCGATGCAAAAAAGGAAGACATGGCGGACGGTCTGGGCTGGGCTGATGACGCTGTATCGTTATCCGCTCATTCGGGTACACACGTTGACGCTCCGTGGCATTATTCACCATTATCTGAAAATAAGAAAGCTAAGATAATCGATGAAATGCCGCTTGACTGGTTTTTTCATGATGGTGTTGTCCTTGATTTCCGGGACAAACCTCAGGGAACCGGTATTTCCATTGATGATATACAAAACGCTCTTATAAAAATTGGATATACCCTCAAACCGTGGGATATAGTACTGATCCAGACCGGAGCGGATAAGTTGTGGGGCAAACAGGAGTATTTCATGGTTGGTTGCGGCATGACGGAAGAGTCGACGCTCTGGTTGATTGAACATGGGTGCCGTGTAATGGGTATCGACGCATGGGGTTGGGACAGGCCCTTCAATGCAATCAAAGAGGAATTTGGCAGAACCCATGATAAAAGCATATTATGGACAGCTCACAAGGCGGGTATTAAAAAAGAATATTGCCATATAGAGAAACTCGCAAATCTTGATACCTTACCCAAGCCATTTGGTTTCAAGGTAGCATGTTTTCCAATCAAGCTTGCAAAAAGGAGTGCAGGATGGGCAAGGGTCGTGGCAATGTATGAAAATGAAAATTTACTTATCTATGATATTGGAAGAAAATTTATATCCAATAATATTATAGATGCTACTTAGGAAACTTAATACATAAAGCGTGCTTACGTTCATTGATTTTTTTAAGTATAACTTCCTGAAGTCCTGATTTTCTAATTCAACTCCTACATGCAACATTTCAATTGGAAATAATCAAAATACTGCTGAAATCTAACTTAACATGTGGTAAAAGTATCAGGGGCAGGTCACCTACTGAAGTTTAGTATCTAATTGGATAAAGGAGGAAAGAATCAATATGCATAATAGTATCTTTAAAATCATAGGAATTGTATTGTTATTAGTAATGTCAATGTTATGTTGTTCATGCACAACTATAAAATGCGTAACTGAGAAACAATCATGTAAGTGGGATTGCCCAGAGACAATTGGATTGAATCAAGCTTGTGAACAAAAGTGTAATATTTTATATGATATTTGTAGAAATAAAGAATGATACTCGAGACCGTAAACTAATCTGTGTAAATTGAATTTCTCATATTGCTGCCAAATTGAAACGACCCTCGCTGAGCTGCGTGTTACTCTATTTCAAATCGTAATTCACAACATCAAGATTTTTCAAAGTCGTTTGTTTGTAGGTGAAGTCAGTAAGTACTTCTTCCGAAACTATTCAAAAATCAAACCTAGACAAAAATGCAAGACTTCAAAACGTAATCATTGATGTTATTTCCTCGGTAATTATGATAACAATGTAAACG
>DLME01000010.1:618-1016 GCA_002479215.1 Syntrophaceae bacterium UBA7544 | reverse complement strand
CGTTTCCATCTTTCTTGTTTTAACCTTTCTTTGTTCCCCGGCAATGAGCGAAACACCAGTGGGGAAGGTTTTTACCAGTCCCACACTGGGAGCGAAGTTTGTACTGGTCCCGTCGGGGACGTTCACAATGGGCAGCCCCTCCAGTGAACTGGGAAGATATGGCAACGAAACACAGCACCAGGTAACTATCAGCCGGAGTTTTTACATGCAGACTACGATGGTGACACAGGGACAGTGGAAATGGGTCATGGGGAGTAATCCTTCCCATTTCAGCAGTTGCGGCGATGACTGCCCGGTGGAGGAGGTCTCTTGGAACGACGTCCAGGATTTTATCAAAAAGCTGAACAGTATGGAAGGGACAGACAAGTACCGCCTGCCTACGGAGGCCGAGTGGGAAT
>DLME01000010.1:0-567 GCA_002479215.1 Syntrophaceae bacterium UBA7544 | reverse complement strand
ACGGAGGCCGAGTGGGAATATGCTGCCAGAAGCGGCGGTAAGCAGGAAGAATATGCGGGGACAGCCAGCGAGTCGAACCTGGGAGATTATGCTTGGTATGGAGCAAACTCCGGAGGTAAAACCCACCCCGTGGGTCAGAAGAGACCGAACGATCTAGGATTGTACGACATGTCGGGAAACGTCTTGGAGTGGATCCAAGACTGGTATGAAGAATATCCATCAAGTCATGTTACGGATCCTGCTGGACCATCATCAGGCTCTTACCGGGTCAATCGTGGCGGTAGCTGGAGTAACTTTCCCAGGCGCTGCCGCACGGCGGTTCGCGACTATAATTATCCGGACTTAAGGTACTTCGACTTAGGGTTCCGCCTCGCCAGGACACCTTAGATTTTGGATTTTTATCTTCTTACTTTTTGGAGATCCGTCGCTGACTCCGTAAGGATAGTCAGTTACACATCGATATTCACGGCAGGTGACGCTAAGCCTTACTCTCTTTCAACTGGTAATCCACGATTCAATTTAAACTTGGCAATTGTTAATAAAAAGGTGTAGTCAGTAAGCACTTCT
>DLME01000129.1:2987-7569 GCA_002479215.1 Syntrophaceae bacterium UBA7544 | reverse complement strand
TGAAACTCAGATATTACAAGCGCAGTGCAGTAATATCTGTTAATTGAATTGATCCCGCCATAGGCGGAGGGTATATTACCTAGCCCCTTGGAGCGGAATTTAAGTCCAGGGCATATCTTGGATTCATACCCATGATTGCACGCCTATATGTCATAAAGGAACCCCCAAAGTCAAACGCTATTTGGCAATAGTTTTTGATTGCTAAATGACGATTTGTTTTATATTAAAAAACTTAAATTAATGCCAATTTGCAGGCAAAAGAGGACCTCGGCGGCAAGGAAGAGGCAACCTTGCATGCGCCGGGCGGGCAGCAGGCGTATTTTTTATACATTGAGGAGCCGATGACCCGACATACGCCAGGCAGGCTCCGCCAACAAAAGGTAGCCAAATGGATGTGAATTGGAGGAGGTTTTTATGGGTCTCTTAGGTGTTATTTCCACCAAATTAGTCATGGAAAGAAGCGATTTATTAAAAAAGGGCAAAGCCAGACCGATGAAAAACGAATTCGGTCGGACTGAAATATTTCTCACAGATAGAATAGCCTTGATTTTACGACACGGCAATGACCCTAATAATCATATTTTACCTCATTTGATTAATCATCGCGCCAATTTGCACGCTCTAAAGGACATCGGCGTAACCGAAATAGTCGGCATCAATTCCACCGGTTCTTTAAAAAAGAATTTATGCCCGGGAATGATCGTTGTTCCCGATGATTTTATCACGCTTACCGCCACTCCCACCATTTATCAAAATAGCACTGTTCATATCACTCCCTCATTAAACGAAAAAGTGCGGCAAAAGATTATTAAAGCGGCACGAAGCTGTGAAATTGATTTTGCAGATAAGGGAACTTATTGGCAAACGCATGGTCCGAGACTGGAGACAAAAGCGGAAATCAAAATGATGGCCAATTTTGCCGATATTGTCGGCATGACTATGGCCAATGAAGCGGTAATAGCTCTGGAGATGGATATGTCTTACGCTTCTGCCTGTTCCATTGATAATTTCGGTAATGGCTTGCTTACTGAACCTTTAAGTATGGAAGAGATACTTGCCGGCATTAGTAAAAACGCCGATTTAATGATTCGATTACTGGAAAGTTATTTGAAAATTTCCTATCCGTAAAAACGACTTTGAATTATCGAGGGGTAAGCTACAGGAAGTTATATTAATACCAAGTCGCCTTTAAAAGGATATCGAGGCGGCAAGGAAGAGGCGACGCAGGCGTATAGTATCATACGTTGAAGAGCCGATGACGATACCAACAAAGATAGCCGAATGAAGGCGACTTGGTATCAAAAAGCTCCCAGCTGACACGGCTTAATCTTTATGAGCAGAGCTTCACAAGCGGCGGAAACCTTCATGCGGGGAAGCTTTAACTTTTTGGCAATTAACCAGGCGGCGCTACAGGGAAGCCGATTGTTTTTCAGCGCCGCTAAAATATTTTCTTTCAAAGTCGGCGAGATTTCTTTGGCTGGCTGTACAATTTTTTTATGCGGGCTATAACCAAAAAGACCCAATTGACATTCGACAATATTGATATTTAAAATATCGATGGCCATACCAACATTGTTTTGAGCTAGTCCTTTTCGCCGGGCAATTTCTTCCGCGGCCGCGCAGGAAATATCATTCCCCTTGGCTTTTTGCAGAATTTCCTGCTTCAAGGAATCATCAACTTTGGCCTCATCATGGTGTTTTTGAAAATATTTACCTTTATCTAAGTGTGTCATGATCTTTTTCCTAAATTTTGAACTTATTTTGTATAAAGCGTTGGTTCGATCGCTGAAAGCTTCTCTGTATTAAGAGTTTCAAATCCTTTTTTTTCCAAAAGCTTTTCCGTTTTTTGAATCTGATCGACATCAACTACAAACACTGCCTTTTTAGAGCCTTCCAGAACAAAGCCATAGGCATTATTAATGTTGATGCCTTCCTGATGAAGCAATTGGGTAAGATTATCCAGCCCACCGGGTTTATCCGGAATAAGAATCGCCAGCACTTCGCGCAAATGCACGGTCATTCCAGCTTTAGCCAGAGCGGCTTCCGCGCGCTTCGGATCGTCAACAATCAGGTTGATTACCCCGAATGTATCCGCTGTTGATATTGTTGTAGCCCGGATATTTATTTTTTCGTGAGCGAGAACTCCGGTTACCAGAGCAAGTTTTCCGGGCTTATTTTCCGCGAAAATGGAAAGCTGATAAGCAATCATAATTTTCTCCTTTGTTTATTTTCAAGTAACACAATTTTTTATCCACAAATAACATATTTACACCACTTTACTATCCAAAGTAGAACGCGGCAGCAGGGAACAGTAGCGATCGTTCCCTACATCTTTTTGATGATTCATAAAAAGATCCAGAGGCAAGGCGCACAATTCTCGCGGAGTGCGGCCTACTTTTGCGTAGGCCGCAACGACTCGAGATGAAGCGCAACGCCACCTGAACGTGGGACCCAGCATATGGACTTTTTAGGGTATCATCAGCTTAGTCTTTACGGTTGTCTATAACCCGCACCGCCTTCCCTTCGCCTTTCGGAATGCTATCCGGCTCAACCAAATCAACCTTGGGCGTAACCAGAATTTCGCTTTTTAATTCCTCGACAATTTTCTTTCTTAAAGCATCCAGTTGCTGCATATCGCCGGAAAAATATTTTTTATTCACCTCTACCTTCACCGTCAGAGAATCATTGAATCCCTCACGGTCAAGGATAATCAGAAAGTTAGTGCCCACGCCGGAAATTTCCATCAGCTTCTTTTCAATTTGCATCGGGAAAATATTAGAGCCTTTGATAATCAACATGTCGTCCGTTCTTCCCTTGATCCGTTCAATCCGCCGATGGGTGCGGCCGCAGGCGCAGGGCTTCGGAATAATTCTGGTCAAGTCTTTGGTGCGGTAACGCAAAAGCGGCATGCCTTCCCTTCGCAGTGTGGTCATGACCAGTTCACCCTCGACGCCGTCGGCCACAGGCCGCAAGGTGTTCGGATCAATAATTTCCACCAGAAAACTATCTTCCCAGATATGCATGCCTTCCTGGTAAGGGCATTCAAAGGCCACGCCCGGCCCGTTCATTTCGGAGAGCCCATAGGAGTTGAAAGCTTTATAGCCGTATATTTCTTCAATCTTTTTGCGCATCTTTTCCGTATGCGGCTCCGCGCCTAAGAAAGCTATTTTTACTTTGGTATCCTTACGCGGATCAACTTTAAGTTCGGTAAAAACAATGGAGAGATGCAAAGCATAACTGGGGATGACATGGATGGCTGTTGTTGCAAAATCCATCATCAGTTGAATTTGACGTTTGGAGTTCCCCGCGCCTGCGGGAATAACCAGCGCACCGATTTTTTCCGCGCCGTAATGAAATCCAAGGCCCCCCGTAAAAAGGCCATAAGTCATCATATTTTGAAAAACGTCGCTTTTACGCATACCGGCCATATACATGCAACGCGCCAGAAGGTTTGCCCAAACGGTGATATCATTTGCGGTATGAAACACTACCGTGGCTCTCCCGGTAGTACCTGAAGATGAATGCATCCGCACCAGTTCCTCTTTCGGCACGGCGATAAAGCCGTAAGGCCAGTGTTCGCGTAAATCATCTTTATTGGTAAAAGGAAATTTATTAATATCGTTGAGAGATTTTACTGAATTTACATTCAACCCTTTTTCTTTAAATGTTCTGCTGTAATAAAAAGATTTCCCCGCCCTGCCTATTGTATCTTTGAGCTGTGCTAATTGCATTTTTTCGAGCCTGGCGCAATTCATGGTTTCCACATTTTTTTCCCAATACATTTATAATTCCTCCAACTATTATCAATGGGTTTTTTACAACCAGGCCGATATTTTATCAAGTCAAATTAAAAATTTTGAATATTTATTGGGGAAACGAATTTACACTTTTCGGTATTGATCCAAAGATTGTGCTTTCGTAATGATGCACATTCCCTGCTCTCGAACATTAACATCGGGCAAAAATGTTATGAAATCATTAACAATATTAGGATTGACTTTCAGTAATTCGGGAGTAAAATTAATGTAAAACTGAAGAGGAGTTAGAGTTAATTACAAAACATCATATTTACTGACCGCCAAGTTTAAAATAATAGGGGGAGAATATGATCCATTTCCCAGCACGGTCCCATTTCGCCATCCTTGTGCTTACCGTCCTTGCGGTCAGCGCACTGACCTTCAACAGTTGCCAGCCGCAAAAGCAAGCAGGCGAACCGGAAAAAATCACCATAGCATATTCGACCGCGTCCAATGCAATTCTCATGTGCATCGCCTTCGCGAAGGATTACTTTGCACAAGAGAGCTTGGATGCGACATTGTGGCTAGGCAGGACAGGGGAATTATGAAACCCTCAGACTTCAAAGGGAAAAGTATCGGAGTGACGCGGGGCACGACAAGTGATTTCTTCATGGAAGTCTTTCTGATCACCCACGGTATCGACAAAAAACAAGTCAAATTCAAAAGAGACAGAGGATGAAAGAGAAACCGGTAATTTTAGTTGTCGATGACCAGCCTCAAAATATTGAACTTCTCGAAGCATATCTTGTCCCGCAGGGCTACGAAATTGTCAAGGCGGCAAACGG
>DLME01000129.1:0-2855 GCA_002479215.1 Syntrophaceae bacterium UBA7544 | reverse complement strand
TTACCCGCAGGGTCAGGCAAGATAATACACATCGATTGCTTCCGATAATCTTGGTTACCGTATTGCGGGAAATGGAAGATCGGGTAAAGGGAATTGAAGCCGGGTGTAATGATTTTATTTCATATCCTGTTGATAAGATCGAGCTTTTAGCCCGGGTCCGGTCGCTGCTGAAGGTCAAGGCTTACAACGACTTGATGACTAATTACCGGAAAGAACTGGAGTCCGGGGTAACCAAGAAGACCGAGGAATTGAAGCACGCCCTGGAGAATCTGCAGCAGGACGTCACCGAGCGCAGGGAGATGGAAGAGAATATAAAAAAGCTTTCCTTGCGCCAGCAGGCTCTCCTTGCCGCTATTCCCGATATCATTATGGAAGTGGATACACATAAAATTTATACCTGGGCAAATAAGGCCGGCATCGAGTTTTTTGGAGATGATGTTATCGGCAAGGAAGCTGATTTTTATTTTGTACGGGAGCAAAACATATACGATATAGTCCAGCCTATTTTTGACGGCAACAAGGATATTATCTATGTAGAGAGCTGGCAGAAACGCAAAGATGGGAAAGAAAGGCTGCTGGCTTGGTGGTGCCATATGCTCAAAGACGCGCAGGGAAACGTGACCGGAGCACTATCTTCAGGGCGCGACATCACCGACCAGAAGAAATTAGAAGACCTTGTGGAAAAAGAGCGGGAAGAACTTAAACTCATCATTGATTCTTCGCCGATCATAGTTTTTTATAAAGATAGAGAAGGAAGATTTATACGCATCAATAAGACCTTTGCCGAAGTATTAGATAGACCTGAAGAAAATTTCGTAGGAAAAACCGTCTTTGATCTTTATTCGCCTCGAACTGCTCAAAACATGGCCGATAATGACCAGGATGTTTTTCAATCACGGCGACCTAAACTTAACATTGTAGAACAGTATGAATCTGCAAGCGGCACAAGGTGGGCGCAGACAGACAAGATACCGATTCTGGATAAAGACGGCATGCCCATCGGCCTCATCGGTTTTGCTCAGGACATCACCGAACGGAAACTGGCCGAGAAAGAAATAAAAAGACTCAATGAAGAACTGGAGCAACGTGTTATCGAACGTACAACCCAAATGGAAGCCATCAATAAAGAGTTGGAGACATTCAGTTACTCCGTCTCCCACGATTTACGCGCGCCCCTGAGGAGCATTGACGGATTCAGTCATGCCCTGCTACAGGATTATCAGGGTAAACTGGATGCTACGGGAAAAAATTATCTGGAACGGATTTGTAAGGCAACGCAGCACATGGGTGATCTGATTGACGACTTGTTGAAACTCTCGAGAGTAACCCAGTCTGAATTTAACTATCAATCCATTGATTTGAGTAAAATGGTCCAGTCAATTTCAGATACATTTCAGAAGAATAATCCTAATAATAACGTGAAAATGACTATCCAGAAAGGTATCGTCATCCAGGGTGATCCCCACTCCATGCAGATTGCTCTGACGAACCTGATAGACAACGCCTGGAAGTTCACCGGCAAACAGAAACATCCGCGCATTGAATTTGGCGCGACTCTCAAGGAAAATGAAAAGATTTTTTTTATTCGGGACAACGGCGTCGGATTTGACATGTCCTATGTGGGTAAACTATTCGGCGCCTTCCAACGCCTCCATACAATGGATGAATTTGTGGGAACAGGAATAGGCCTAGCAACGGTGCAGCGAATCATCCGCCGCCATGGAGGAAAAATCTGGGCGGAAGGCAAGGTTGGAAAAGGGGCTACGTTTTATTTCACGCTTCCAGCATGACACGAAAAAGGAGGATTTATAATGGATAACAAAATTATTTTGCTGGTGGAGGATAATCCAGACTTTGTTACTCTGACGGTACGGGCATTCAAGAAAAATCATATCTCTAATAGAGTGATCGTGGCCAAAGATGGTGTGGAAGCCTTAGATTACCTGTTTGGAAAGGGGATGTATGCAGGACGGGATGCGAAGGATATGCCCGTAGTCACCCTGCTGGATTTGAAACTCCCCAAAATAAGCGGCATAGAAGTGCTGAAGGCCATCCGCCAAAATGAGTTCACCAAACTACTGCCGGTAGTCATCCTCACGTCTTCAGCACAAGAGGAGGACGTGGTCAATGGGTATAAACTGGGCGCCAATAGTTATATCCGCAAACCGGTTGACTTTAAAGAATTCGCGAAAGCTATCAAATTGCTCGGACTTTACTGGCTGATCTGGAATGAGCCTCCTCCTTTAGGAAAATGATAGTAACATGAAGCGGAAGAGCCAGTGAAGCATCGTTCGTGAAGCGTGAAGCGCAAATTACGAAATACGAGATACGCTTCACGAGGTGCGAGATACAAAAGGAATTTATAATGGCAAAAAAAATCCCATCTGAAATGAGCAATCTAAAACCTAAAATCAGCAAGCCTCAATCACTCCGGGTATTGATAGTTGAGGATTCGGAAGACGATGTGTTGCTGATAATCCGCGAACTGAAAAAAGGCGGCTACGATACAGTGTATGAAAGGGTGGAAACCGCCACAGCCATGAAAAAAGCCCTTAAAGAGAAGCAATGGGATATCATCCTTTGCGATTACAAACTGCCGAAATTCAATGCTACCTCAGCCATTGCCGTGTTAAAGGAAACAAATATCGACATCCCTCTCCTCATTGTATCCGGAACTATTGGCGAAGAGACGGCTGTAGAGTGCATGCGATTAGGCGCTCAAGATTATATTATGAAAGATAACCTATCGCGTCTGTGCCCCGTCATCGCCAGAGAACTAGAAGAGGCGGAAGTTAGAAACAAGCAAAAGCAGGCGGAGGAGTCGCTGCGGGTGAGTGAGGAGAAATATCGAACCA
>DLME01000118.1 GCA_002479215.1 Syntrophaceae bacterium UBA7544 | reverse complement strand
CAAGAGCGTGGATGACGTGGTCCAGAGCATAGCGGGAGCGAAGATATCGAACATAGTGGCGAAGCTTGTGCCTCTAGGGGTCACGAAGGGCTAATGTAACCCTAATTAGGTTTTCCACATATTTTTCTCCATGCTTCAACTTTTTCCACAGCATACACATCTGCATCCTGCTGACTGCCGTAATCGTCCAACGATGAATTATTCCTACCCTGCCACAAATGCCTTAACTCGTGAGAGATTAAATACACAAGCAATTCTTCTCTGTTCAGCACCGAATACCGAAGATAACCTTTCTCTTTTACCCCTGTTATCTCAAAAGGATATCTAAGATCAGGGTTCGTTTCTACTGTTACTATAGGCAAAGAGTCCTTGTGTATATTGTTTATATCCCCATCCCAATTTGAATTTGCTTTTATAGTCGCATCGGTATCCTTTATAATCAAAACGTAGTCTCCAAGACCTTTCAATTCACAAAACTTAATCATCTTCATTAGATCAATAGAACTAATTTTTGTTTTGTTTATCAAGTCCGTGCTATCACCAGTTAAGATAATACTCTTAATCTACCACGATTTTGTGCCAGCTCTTTTCTATACAATGTTATTGCATTTTTCCAAATCGTTTCCCAATCTTCTCTGAATATGTTTCCAACAATTTTATCCCTGCCCATTGTTCCATCCAAGGACTTTCAATACGTCATACCCTACTTTGCCGAATAGCTTCTCTGCGATAGCTTTGGCTGCAAAGCCAGCCCTATCCATCCTGGAATGTATGGCATAGACGACCTCATCTCCAGCTGCCATCTTTTTATAGAAGGGATTTGTCACGCTCTTTTCAGGTCCGAATTTTGGCGGATGATGCACGATAATCATATCTGCATCTTTATTTATGATATTATCCCTGAATTCGAGACTCAAAACCACATTTCTCACTTCCTTGCCAGCATTTCCAGAGATCAATCCCTCTGTTGTGTCCCATTCTGATTCCAAACTATCTGGAAATAACTCTTGCAGTTTCACTATGATTTCTTTTGCCGTGGTTATTTTTTTCACCTTTAGAAATCTATCTTCCTACCTGGGTTTCTTGGATATGGTTGTAACTCACCAATCTTATTATTACCTATGATGGCTCCTATTAACCTTTCCATACCTATCCCAAATCCGCCCGTATTCTGTTCTGGGTACTCTTGTATTATATCTATATATGGCTTGAACTCCTTGGTAGACCAACCATATCCCTTTATAATCTCCAGATATCTATCAGTGTCCCTCCTCCTCAGCCCACCTGCAGCATAAATGTCAGCATCATGCTGACTCCAATAATTGTCTAAGGCTACTGAGGAATATATAATTTGCGCCATTCTTTTACTGTCTTGATTGCAAAGGAATCGGCATCCGTTTCGCTTTGCTTGTTATCTAATGCTGTCTTGTTGCGCGCCTGCCATAAGTTCCTCAACTCGTGTGCAATCAAGTATAGAATCAATTCTTTGCGGTCCAGTACAACATAACTGAGGTATCCTTTTTCCCTGACACCGTCTATTTTGAATGGGTATTCGAGGTTTGGATGCGTTTCAACTTTTAGAAACGGGGTGGAATAACTTTCTATGAAATTATAGTTGCCTTCCCAAAACCCATTGGCTCTTATGGGTTGCTCGCTTGTGCAATCTTTTATCAGTATAATAAAATCCCCAAGTCCTTCGAGTTGTGGAAAATCCACTAGCATCTCAATTATGGCATTATCTAGTGCGGTCTTGTTCAGAATATCCCTACTCATGCCACCACTCTTAATTTTGTAGCCTTCTCCTCTCTGAACACCCTAATGGCATTTTCCCATATGGTCCTCCAGTCTTCTTTGAACACATTGCCGACTATCTGGTGTCTGCCGAGTGCACCATCCATCGATACATTTCCATTGACATAGACACCGGCATTGGTTATCCTTCTATCCTCAGGCTTTAATTCTCTGCCGTCGCCCCTCAACATTTGAAACAGACAATGGTTTTTATTGCTGTTTACGATATATACGTCCGTTCTTGACCTCTCAGCAGCCAATTTTTCAATAGACGGCACAACTAGGTATTCTTCTTCGAGAGTGAGCCGGTTTTGGTTATAGTATGGCTCGCTGGTCTTTTGTAATGATTCGGCATTGATTCCCATAAGATGTGGAAATTTGAGTAGATCGTCAAGGGTTTCCAAATAATTGTGCAGATTCCTTCTGGTTATCACTATCCCGATATTAAAGGGTATATCATGTTTTTCCAATACCATTATGCCCTCCAAACTCCTCAAGCTTTTCTGGACGGTAGGATTGCGTGTGCTGTCAATAGATACCTGGATTAATGGATTGCCTTCGCTTAAAGCCCTTAACCGTGCCAACTTATCCTCAGATAGTGTTTTGAGCATAGTTCCGTTTGTGCTCATGCTAAGAAGATGTGTCGAGAAGGTAATCTTGGCAAATTCTAAGATATCTACCATATCGCTTCGGAGAAAAGGTTCTCCCCCAAGAAAAATAACCTCAAAAGGAGATACCTGCCTCTCCGTTTTAGAGATTACAAATTTCAAATCCTCCAATTCTATGGTTTTGCCATCAAAAGGTCCCGCGTAGCAATAGTCGCATGCTGGTTTTATGTTGCATCTGTTAATTACCTCTATCTCCACGCGGAACGGCAAAGAAGGTAAAATTTCTGTAGCCACGTGTATCTTCCTAGTCCAAACGAAGCAGTTCGACAACCTTGGGGTGACTTTCCGCTACCTCGGCTATTGGTTTCATAGCAACGCTATTCAAAAACGCTATCGTTTCCGCATCGCTGGAAAAGATTATGTGGTTTTTCTTGTTGAAGATAAACCCATCCTCGCGTATCCTAACAAAGTCGCTCAAAATCAAACTTGTATAGCCCCTTTCCGCACTTGCTGCATTGTGCCACGTCGGATGCCACTCATTGTGCCAAGTTCCCGGGTGCCAACAATCAGACCATCCACCCTGATTGTCCCACGGACCCAATTTCACCGGTTCCAAAGTATGGGATGGACTTCGCATGTATGGCACTATGTTCAAGTCCGTCGGTTCTCTACGGAGAACCTGCTGTATTCTTTGTATGTTCTGTCTCTCAACCATCGAATCACCATTAGTATTATTTTCGAAGTTTCGGTATTGTTTTTACTCTTATTATTGTAAACTCGTTTTTACCATCGAAATGTTTGGTAACTGTGACAGTAGGTCTTTCGTGTGGAAATTCTCTTGCCCAATCAATAGTCTCTGATGTTTTTTGTTTTGTTTCCGTTTTCATATTTCCACCCCGAATAATGCTCTCGTGAGAAGGTTTAAATATGTAATGCTATAAATAATATTTAAAGCAAGAAATTTATTAATAATCTTACAGAAACTAATATATAATGCGAATATAGTAAGAAATACTATTATTATACGTATTAATATGACCGCTTCGGACAAAGAGAGAAAGAATATAGAAGAACATCTACCTTATAACCTACTTAGACGGCTTTACTTAAATTCTAGAATTTCCATAAAGCAGTTATCAGAAGAATTCGGTATATCCGATCATACCATATCTAAATACCTAAAAGAATGCGAAGATAAATATAAATTATATTATACAGTTGATCTAGACACAAGTTTGTTGGGATTTTCTGATATGAGACTAATTGCTATAAAATTCGAAAAGGTGCCAGATACTCTTTTGTTAAAAAAACGATTTGAAAAAGACTATTTTATTCAGAATGCCTATTTTGGCTCTGGCGATTTTAATCTGATAATTCATGTGATACCCCTTAGCCAATCAGAATATACTAAATGGTTATTCAAATTCAGGGTGGAATTTAGCAACTATAAACCAAAGATCAAGGTTGTTACACTTGATGATCTAATAGATGGATTTATACCTATCAGAAAAAATTTAGTAGAGAAGAGCA
>DLME01000040.1 GCA_002479215.1 Syntrophaceae bacterium UBA7544 | reverse complement strand
GCAACTTAGTATCCGGTAAAACGTTTTCGGTTTCTTGTCTTATTGTCCAGTTCCCGCTGTGCTGTCCACCCCGGAAAGCAAGGCGGGAAGCGAGGAGGTTTTTGGAATATGGACAGTACGGGATTTTGTCCTGTTTTTTACCATCAGCTATCTTAAAAGCCGTATAGATGGCGGCTTCTCAAAAATCGTATAGATCACATTACCGCCAAACACTTTCCCGGAATATTCTGGAATCGCTACATTGATCTCTTTAAACCAGCCGTTTTTTACCTCAGGGGCGTCCGGTTTTGCAGAACGGAAACCATCATAAACCTGCTTTGTCATCAGTATGGCTGGCGTACTTTCTCGGGTCACACAATTTTCTTGCACTGTATAAAACGATCTGTACGCAGAGTTCCAATGGTGGTAATTACCGGTCAAATAATTACGAGTGAATTGCTGTATAAAGATATGAGGCCATTCATCCTGATATGTTAGGCCGTATCCATAGTCATAACCAACTTTGACTTTTGTCAAAGTTACCGTTTCCTCCGGCTTGTTTGCATTATCCGTAAGCTTTGACGCGATATTTGCCGGTCTTCCTAGCCACACTAGTGAGCGGTAGCTTTGCTGTGCGGAACCATGACGACGAATCCCTGTCTTGGTAGCAAGCATTCTTCCGTAGTCTATGCCAATACCAAAGGCGACTTGATCATGAATGAAATGTTTGTTTATGACGTGCTTGCAAACGGAGTTTATCAGTATGGAGGTATGTACTGCGTTTGCGAAACAATTCTCAGGGGCAAACAAAACCATAACTCTATCGCCAATGATGCCTCGTACCTCGCTATGGAAGGCATCAGCGCACCGCATTATACCCCTTACGAATGCTGAATAAAGTTTTGCGACTGTCTGACTGTGGTGTTTTAAACTGAGATCAGTTGAGCGACGCATATCGACATAAAGAACCGTCGTTTCAATGAATTTTGAACGTTGTGATTTTTCGTCTAAATTTGGAAAAGTGATAGCACTATCATCCGAATGAGGCACAGAGTTCGTCTTAGTGACATCTATGTTGAATTCGGATGAAAGAATTGTAGCGATTTCCTCCCTTACGTCCTTTTCAAATTCGCTAATATTCACCACAAACCCTTGGCCATTTTAATGGCTAATCCCAATACTGGAATTAGCATAACAAGAGCTGCCAAACAAATTAGAATCATTCCATAGCGGAAAAACTTCAACTTCCGCATTGTTATCAGGCTATTGACACTGATCTGTACGATTAGATCATGGATATAATCGGCACTTAAATCTGTTTGTGCAACGGTGCAATACCGCGCTGTTATATCCTGTTCAAATGTTTTTAAGGGCAGCAGACTGATGTCACCATAATAAAGAAGGTTTTTGGGGTGCGGCCCGGCCTGTTTCCCCCCCAAGAACTTAGGTAAGTTAGTGCGCGGCAGAAACGAAATCATTGCTAGAATTCCAGCACAGATTGAGAGGGGCAAAACGAAATAAACGCATGTGTTTAATCCGTCCGGTAACCGCTTTCCGCTAGAGATTAAGTTGATAATTGCTATCACCCAAGCAGAAGCGATGGTTAAAAGGGCGGCATTTTTTGCTTCGGCATATTTCTGAAAATCGAGCGCTCGTTGCAAGTTTGCGGTGAGTATTTTTTCAAATGCCCCATTCAGTTTGGTTGATGTGCTGGCCATGCGGACCTCATTGTTTCAAATCGCTATTCGGTTATTTCGATTTCTGATTCGATATGGTAGAAACGGACAGAAGTCTTACCTATCCCAGATAACTGTATGTTGTTCATTTCACTGTAATATTCACCTAGTCTACTGTTTTCAAAAAATGACCTCTGGGTATCTACCAGAGCAATCCTATCCGAATGAGCTATCGCGCTTTCTAATCTATAACAATATGTTAGCCCATTACCAATAACTGTAAATTCTTTGTATCCCATCTCATTTCCAATTTTACAAAAGAATGGCTCACTGAAGTGAACCGCTCCCTTTGAGTTATATTCCGGAGAGATGAAATACTTATTTATTATATCAAGTAGACAATTAATTGCATTATTAGCATTATAATGATCATTCATTTCATTAAACAAATCTGAAAATATAGCTATAATACCATCTCCCATTACCTTTTCTACCACACCACCATATTCCGAAATGATCTTAAAACACGTATCATAATATGGCATTAGAAAATCTTTTATTCTTTCTGGTTTGAGGGATGATATAGTATTTGAAAAATTGTATATATCTATAAATATAATGGTCGAATGTCTTTTTATGCCTTTCTCAAATAGTGAATGCAGGCCATGGTTTATCACTAACGATTCAGACATTGCTTTAACAAGTGTACTAGACTGGCCTTTAAGCATGCGCCTGTTATGTTCCTTAATTTTATACGCGGCCATAGAGATCGGGCCTACCTTTCAAATTTGACTTTACCCCCAAGCATTCCAACACATAACTAGACAAATTGCGGGGAACTGTCCAGCTAATAAAGATTCTGCTTCAGACTGTCTCGTGTTTCCTCATCGCCTTTCAGTGTAACGGCTTTCATGAAGTAAACGCCGTACTCCGAAAATGAGTATACAGGGCGAGTCTTGGGCGGGGTTTGCTCCGCCACTTGATCCTCATCGATAATGCCAAGTCGAATGAGGTCCTCAATTACGAGCATGGCGTGACCGAGACGATCGTAGTTGGCCTTCTGCTCGTCAGTAAACTGGCCGCTGAAGAGTTTCCGCTCCAGAGGACTGACCCCGGCGTTGATGTCCGGGTTGAACACTTGCAAGAGATTATTGTATGACAAGGGCTTCCTGCCAAACCGATATTGAAGGGAGACGACGTAATCATCATTGCGATTCAAGACAGCCTCCCAAAGCCGGCCGAGATATCGCACCTCTTCGGGGGGTAGTTGAGAGAGCGTCTGTCCGAACGATGGCAAACAGTTATCTTCTGTGACAAAGCTCTCCATGAGCGCTGCCCATTTTCCCTGTAATTCATCTTCACTCACCATTGAAGCCAGAGGTAGAAGAGGCATGACTTTCTTGAATGCCTCGGCATCAATTGTACGCCCTTGGCGGTATTCTGCCCATAGTGTGAAGATCTTTTCGATGTTTTTGGTGGCGTAGAAGCGGGCCATATTCGCTATCGTGCCGAGAAATTCCCCTACCTCCTTGGTAACAGGTGACAGCAAATTTTTCCCTAGCTCAGAGTTGAGAATCTCCGTCGCGCATGAGAGTGGGTTGTTTGGGTCGGCCATAATGGGTCGCTCCTGTCATTGTTCAGTATTACCCTAGCCCTTAAGTCAGCTTATTCCTACCTGGACATTTTAGAACAAACTGGTCCATTTCGCCAGTCATCTTTTTCTCGCTGGTGATAGGTTCCAGTGAGGTACACGCCGAAAAAAAGCCACGGCAGGCACCTCTGTTTTTCTTTCTGTGTCATTCAATACACATTAAAAAAACCGTTCCTCCATCCAGGAGAATACGATCATTTCCTCATCACCTACTCTTAGCCGTAATCGATTATTGAACACTATACAAGTATCTAAAAATAATTGGTTTTGCCCTATTTTCTCCTAATTTTCCGGTAGGACATTGAGTCATTTCCACATATAACAATAGTCACAAGGGCTGGATTTAACTCAACAATAGGAGAAAGAGCATGTTGAAAATAGACGACTTCGACTTTTACTATTTGATTATCTGCTCTAGAGGTCCAGGTTCCGAGACTATCACGGTTAGCAATGTATCAAATTCACGCGAGGGCATCAATTTCACGGAAGAATCCGAAGCGGAGTTCAAACAGTTCGGGATTTGTGAAGCTGAAGCGGAATTCAACGAGG
>DLME01000256.1 GCA_002479215.1 Syntrophaceae bacterium UBA7544 | reverse complement strand
TTTCCATCCGTAAATTCTTCGATTATTAAAGTTTTCCCATGCCCCATTTCTTAATTTCTCTAAGGCATCTAATGTTGTCTTAATATCAATACCGCTAATTATCGAACCGATAATAATTCTGCATCGTTTCCACCATTTCATACCCTTTCCCCTCCTTAAGGCTATGAGTAAATGACGTTGTTATCTCCGAAATAAAGCCACGTTTGTTTTCTACTAACAATTCAGACGGGACTTCATTTTATGGCAGGTGCCGTGCCTAACCAATAGATGGCAAACAATCTACCAATCAATCCTCTTTTTTCTTAAAAGGTTCTGAGCCGTTTGATCGCCTAATCTTGCCGCTATTTTCAGATCATTAGTAAACTGATTGTCGTTACCGAGTCTCGCGTAAACAAACCCCCGGCTGAAGTAGGCATCGGCATCATCCGGTTTGAGGCGTATGGCTTCATTATAGTCCTCGATGGCACGCTGATATTGGCCAAAGCTATTATAAACAGCCCCCCGGATGTTGTAGGCATTGGCATAATCAGGCTTCAGGCGGATGGCTTGATTGAAGTCCTCGATGGCACGTTGATGTTGGCCAAGGTTTTTGTAAGAAATCCCCCGGTTATTGTAGGCATCGGCATCATCCGGTTTTAGGCGGATGGCTTCGTTATAGTCCTCGATGGCGCGCTGATACTGGCCGAGTTTATCGTAAACATTCCCCCGGTTGATGTAGGCATTGGCATAATTTGGCTTCAGGCGGATTGCCTCGTTATAGTCCTCGATGGCGCGCTGATACTGGCCAAGGTAATAGTAAGCATTCCCCCGGTTGTAGTAGGCAGACGCCTCTTGTGGGTTCAGTTCGATAGTTTTACTGAATGCGTCAACGGCAAAGGTGTAATTACCTGAAGTTCTAGCCTCAATGCCTTTTTTATTCCAGTTAGCAGCATTGTGCATTTCTACTATTTTATTGACGCCCGCGTCCTTCTGCTGGATATTTACGTATGTTGGGGCTGTGTTTGAAGAATCTTGCGTTTTTTCCGTTGTTTTTTTGTCTATGGAGTTTGATACGACTCTCCAACGTACAGCTGCCAACTCTTCATCCCGTTGTTTTTCAAGTGCACGATATGCGGTTGATTGCTGTCGCTTCTTTTCAAAATAGTCCCGCAAATAATACCCGGTAATTCCACCGCCTATTATCGAAAAAAAAATTATTGTGGGCTCATTAGAAGATTTAGGAAAAAAGATTGCTAACAAAATTAAAATAAGAACCCCGCAACCTAACCAGTAATTCCAGAATGGGCGGGGTCGGAATCTTGCTTCAATTTGACGCTGAAATTTTTCACGAATTGCTGATTCTTCATTACGTAATTGATCTTCGGTATCCTTCTCTGCCTTTTCACGTGCGAGTCTGGCTTCTTGCTCCTTGATCTTTTGCTGGTGTAAGGCTTCGGCCTTATCTCTCTCGGCACGTGGGTAGTTTTCGATGATAGCACGTGATCCCGCAACTTGTTTGATTGCAACTACTGCCTCTTCGGCTGTACATCTAAACCACTCCTTTGCCTCACGTTTTGAAGAAAGCATCTGGTGTGTTTTTTGCTCGATTTGATAAGGATCTTCTATCAACATCTCATACTCGATGAGAAAAGGATAAGGAGAACCCGTGTGGTGGAGTTTTTTAGCTCGAAACTCCGGGTCTTTGGTTGAATGACCAACTTTGACTAAACCGGGCATGGCTTTATTGCTGATTACGTAAACCCATCCCTTCATACGATTTCATCCTAAGGAACAAAGATTTAGTTACAATAGATTTATGCCTCTGATTTCATCATCGATCCCTGAGCTCTCTTCACTCTTCCAATAATTTTTGCCTGGAAATTATTCCATTTTTATAAACAGCTTAATCAATTCTTCTGATAGAACCACTTCAGACTTTCCGAATATTTTCCTCGGAAAGCACAAAACCCCATTTCCTCTGATAGGTAGATGGGGTATGTGAATCAATCCGTTCATGACAGCCTCTTTGACCGCGCCGAATGGTTTATGGTTTTACCTGTTCTATAAACTGCAAAATGAACTTTGCTCTCCGTAATCGTAAGTGTCGCCATTTATAAATCTTTTGTTGTCAATAGTCAACAGAATCTCCCTCTCGCTTCTGTTAAGTTGCTTTCGTAGGAGGCGAACTTGACGATCGAAGAGGCATTTGGGGAAGTAATCAGGGAACTCAGGAAGGCAAATCAAATCTCTCAAGAGAAACTTGCCGAGGTAAGCAAACTCGATCGGAGCTTCATTTCACTTTTGGAATGCGGGCGTAAACAACCTTCATTGATCATGATTTTTCAACTTGCAAAAGCCCTCAATCTTTCCGCATCAAAAATCCTGTCGCTTGTTGAAAAAAAAATCAAAAAATAGACGGGAACCAAGAATAATTCGAGACTATACAAAGGGCAGTAGGGTTGCCAGCAAACCGAAAATGACGATATACTTTTTTGTTTGTTACACCTATAAGTCAACAAACATGATAAATAAAAAATTTTGAGGATTTGCGTTTGAAATGTTTGATCTAACATGACCATCAGCGGACCTGCATGCCGGGTGCTGTGGGGGCCGGGGGGAAAAACCCTCGGCTACCCGATTGACATTGGTTATGCAATCACTACATGAAATTCTGACGTGAGAAACTGTCGCTAACAGAACTGAACAATGGCCAGAACTTGGCACGACCACATGCTTCGCACATCATCCCGAGTTGAATGCGAGCATCGGTCACTTCATATATGAGCATGAAGCCTGACTTTGGCCAATCGCCGCCGATCTCGAAGTTCCAGCGATATTCGACAGCACTGCCAAGAGTGCGACGTGCTGGCTGCGGATTCCAAGTCATCCTCTGCGGGTGTGCCGCACTCATTTGCTGGAGCAAGAAGAGTCCATATTCCTTTGTGGTTTTCTTCAGGTCATCAGCGCAAGACGTATAGTAAAGGGTAATAGACGCATCACTTGGAGTCTTTGTAGTTTCGTCCCAAACCACTTGAGATGAGAATATGGCTATAAATAATGTTTCCAGCCCTGTGGTTCCCGTTACCCCTTCACGATCTATCTTCCAGTCTGAAGGCAGTACAATCGTTAGATTCGCGGGTACAACTCGGTAGGTAAGAAAGTTTTCGAACCGCTTCTCCCTGACTTCTGCAAGCCTACCAGCATGATCCCAGTAATGCAGATCGGAGGCAGTTTCAGCAAGGCTTTTTCTGAGCTTCTTGTCAGATGAGAGTGGCGCAGTATTGCTCAATTCCACGCACCGAGCAAACCATTTTTTCGTTTCAGTAATGTCACCCTGATCCATATACCCACGACATTTCTCCCGAGACAGCAAGTAATCAAAGATCGCGGATTCCATATCACGTGGTCCAGCTACTTCCGCCTTGCTGATAAAGCTCAAAGCGCGGGAGCTGTCTCCCGTCTGCAGGCATGCTGTAGCACAATTGAGGAACGCTTCACCATATTCGGGTAGCAAATTTGCGGCAATCTCCTCGTGCCTTATCGCGTCATGCTCCCTATGCGTTTGCCGTAAGAGGTACGACGAGTATTCGTGATGGACGACTGCACGTAATATGGTGGTGTCCAAGGACACTGTCGATGGTTTTTCATACCCCAGTTCTTTCAAGTCTTTCTTCATGATATCTTTAAACTTTTTCAAGTCTTTTTCGGTGATGTCTTTCCAGACAATCTCTGGAGAGGAAGTAGCCGCAAATCCATATCCATCAGGCCCGCTATCGGGTACTTCGATATCGGCAAGCGCTGCGCACAGGCGAAATTCGTGTTCGAGCATTTGGTGCGCATTCCAGTTGCGATTCTCATGAATTTTCATCCTCTGATAGAGTTTAGCAAGGAGTAGATGGGCTCGAATTTCAATCCATTTCCCAGAATAGACCGCCCGTGGGTCGGGGTGACGAAAGACTCTATAAAGAGCGAGTATAGCTCGCAGATTGTGTTCTCTTTTCGCGTGTGCTACCGCCAAGAAGTACGCGAAAAAGCGGTCGCGTGGATACCATTTCGCCAGCCATTTCATTAGATGTATATTATCTACCTGTGGTGGCATATTCTGAAGGTGAGTCCCAAGGGATTTCATCTTATCTTGATAAGCATATCTACTGCGCCGCCGGCGATGCGCTACGGATGTTGCCGCACGGATAACGATATTTGCGGTATCGGGACGCCGATCAGGTGGACCGAATTGTCCATCATATACTCTTGACTGCTCATCGAGCATCGGCCACATGCTGGCGAGAATGAGCTCGATATCACTTCTCGAAGTGCTCATGCCTTGGACTCTCGCAAGTGCACTTAAGTAGTCCAAATGGGGAGGGAGTCCAAAATCCCTCAAGAGTTTAACTTGACCGTGAAACCACTTCTGTTCGGCCGAAAGGCGCTTCCTGAAAATGTCCCAAGCCATACGCTGCGAGGTCGAGAATCGACTTACGTCGTCATCAGTTACTCTGCTGCCAGAATTGAACGTCTGAAGAAACGTTGCAACAGTGTCAAAGCGTCCATCGCATGCAGCGATAAGACTTGCCTTGGTACTTGAAGGGAGGTGAATCCCGAGTAAGTCGGCAACGACCTCTGCAAAGCGACCATATTCGTCTGGTGTCGCTGGCGGGATCATAAAGGTGTGGCCGTCTGGGAATACATCTCGACAGGTGGTTATCGTCAACGGCATCCGATGGGTGTTCACGGTCACGAACATCCCATGAACGTCACAACGGGTTGAGATACTGGTATACAATTTCCGGATTTGAACAGCAGCTTCGACATACGCAGCCTGACGCTCTAGGAAGGATGAAGATGCCGCAGAAGGAAACCCCCAATCATAGTCATCTATCAAGACGATGACACGTCTGACATATTCGCCAATTGGAAGCGAGACTCCCGGACGGACATATCCACGTGCCAGGTAGATTGTCGAAGCTCCTGTCATCTCTGAGAGCTTGATTGCTAGATCCGCAGCCTGTCGTGTTTTGCCGACGCCGGAACTACCCAGAAGAACGGTCAGTCCGCTGGATGGGGAGATCTGCAATTCTCTCTGAATAATAGGTGGTGTGGAGCGAAGAGGAGATGAGAGCTTAGAGAAGATTTCTTCCACTGGAACCACAGTGAACGGGGATTTCTGATCCGCCCGTAGTCCTCGTACGTGATCGCCTATCGCAAATACCGATGCGCATGTTTCTAGGGCTATAATGATGAGGTTGGACCATTCCATAGGTTTAGGAATAAAACTCGGTACAAATCGATGTATTTAAAATGCAAACAGCGGCGCTGATCGCCAAAGCAGCGCCGCTTGTTATCAGCCCTTATGAATTTATCACCTCTTATATTAAAAATATACTATGAAAAGATGAGTTATATAAGCATGATTTTTAGCAAAAAAGCCGTCTTTTTTTTCTGAGCCTGTAATGCGCAAGCAAATATACCCCAATTTCGACCATTTCTGTAAAAACCAATATTCATATATGTATTAAATATCATTATGCATTATCTAACATATGGTAAAATAAACCTACTCCCACTATTTCTTATAACCGTTGTTTTTTTATGTCATTTTTTGAGCATTAAACTAGGTAAAATTAACCATTTCTGCGGTAAATTTGCCATCTATTCGCCATACAAATGTATTTATCTATTTGATTTTACAAGTGATATAAGAAGTTTTAATACCACCAAAAAATGGCATACCTAATTTTTTTTCAGAAAAAATTTTCGGTCTGCCAATGCGCATACGATGTAGGTTCAGATGGGACTCATACCCTTTGGATAATTATCTTACCCATATCCGTTATAATGATTTGATTATTGACAAAACCAAAAGATAATACCATTAATGACTGACCGGTTAATGAATTAGCTTTAATATTGAGAAATTAAGAAAAGATTCCTACCCTTTGAGGAATTATCTTACCATATCCGTTCATATGTCGTAATAAGTTGACATATCTTGAGGATAAGTACTTTAATCCCTGTCAGGATGACTTGTTTATATCCGGAAGAAGGGCTTGCTGACTTCACCTACAAACAAACAGATTTATATAGCAAGAAAAACTGAAGATTACCAATTGAAAGAGAGTAACGTTCCGCATTAGACGTTGTGAGCGCCGGTGGAACTGGAGCCATGTTTACGAGCAAGTTGTATCGTAGCATATAAAAACTGCATCAAATCAAAAACTCAGTCGTACACGAATGGAATACACCGCAACCGGACCACGGTCATTATTGTACCCGGGATTTTGGATGAATTGATAGTCCGGACTAATCTGTACATATGAACCAAGCTGGATACGGTAGTAGACTTCCAATATCTGTTCCCAGCCATACTTCAAATGGCCGTCGCCCAACATAAAACCGTTGCCACCCGCTTCTAGATAATCTTTGTGCTGGGTCGACAATCCATCGACCAAATAGGCAACCCCTACACGGTCTTCCTTACGGCCCCAATGAATCCCGCTCACCTGTATTCCTGCACTCAGATGTTGATCCGCTTCAGTATACATGAAATCTTCATTTGACCCATCATTCCAACCTAACCTAGCAAAAAGACCTGTTTCACCATCATCCATTAAAGGTTGTTCCAAATTGATTCCAAACCCACACTTGGTGCGTCCTTCTTTATCATCGGCCCTGACATCCGGTATGGCACCTGTGAGTTGTCCTAAACTAATTGATTCATTATAATTTCCCATTCTTCCACGATTATAATATGTAAGGAATCTTAGTACCGTCCCCTTCTCATTTGGTTTTACAGTCAGCTCTAGATTATAGCCGCCAGCCTCAAAGATGTTGTTGTCTAAATCATTGCCATTGGCCACGATCGGCATCTGGTAGTAGCCCAAAGCCAGTTTCCATTGGGGCATGACCAATGCAATAAGGACACCATTACTGTAGCCCCTGGTGTCTGCTGCAAAATCCCAGGCAGTATTGTTGATAAACCCCCAGTTGAGGAACTGGGTGCGTGTATTGTTGGCATAGCGGTTTACGTCGAAATCGTCCGTTGCCGCAAGCCTCCCTGCTTTTATCTCGATCCGGCTTACGTATTCTACACCTGGGAGTTGATCCATAGCCCTTTCCACTTTTTCCGTTTTCCCGGATAGTGGATAGACATACCGGGCATAGAAACGGGCGATATATGGTCCATCCCCCAGATCAGCTGATCCCTCCCGAATTACATCTCCATTAGTATAAGCACCAAGACCCACAGCATTGCTGATCCCATATCCCCTAGCCATTTCGACATCAAGATATAACTGTAGGAATTGGGTAATCTGAGAACCGATATAGAGACCATAAATCTGTGTCGATCCGTGTCCCTCGTTATTATTGGTCGTCAAGCTGTTTGGTCCTTGGTAGGGACTGTGAAAGTCGGGCATGTTCTGGTAAATTTCATTGTATTGCATTCCCAACACTTTAGGCACCCACTCAGGCATTTTGAAATCATCAGCATATGCAAGGCAGGCAAACACATTCAGTATCGCTGCAATCAGGATTATCCGATAAAACTTTGACATTTTCATAATAAAACCTCAGGAATCGAAACTCTTTTCAGTATTCTCAAACCAGGTCGTATGTAAATTCCTGATTGCTTCC
>DLME01000083.1 GCA_002479215.1 Syntrophaceae bacterium UBA7544 | reverse complement strand
TTCCCGCTTGTGCCCTTTAGGGTACGCAGGCGGGAATCTAGTATTGTTAAGTATTTTCTGGATTCCGGTTCAAGCCCGGAATGACAGAAAAAGAGATTTTTTCAAAAGTCTCGGTTCGGGTGACAGTCGTTATATATATTCAGAAATTTGTCAAATTAAGGGAGAAAAATTTATGAGAAGCGATCTCATGAAAAAAGGGCTGGAGCGCGCCCCGCACCGTTCGCTCTTTAAAGCCATGGGCTATACCGATGAAGAAATAGAGAGGCCACTGATTGGTGTGGTCAATTCCGCCAACGAAATTATTCCCGGACACATCCATCTGGATTTAATTACCCAGGATGTCAAAGCGGGAATCCGCATGGCCGGCGGCACTCCAATCGAATTTCCGGTGATCGGAGTTTGCGACGGAATAGCGATGGGACATACCGGCATGAAATATTCTCTGGCCAGCCGGGAGTTGATTGCCGATTCCATTGAAATCATGGCCACGGCTCATCCTTTTGACGCATTGGTTTTTATTCCTAACTGCGACAAGATTATTCCCGGAATGCTTATGGCGGCTCTGCGCCTAAATATACCCTCTATCTTTATCAGCGGCGGCCCGATGCTGGCGGGGAAAATGGAAGGAAAAGCTGTTGACCTCATCAGCGTTTTTGAAGGTGTGGGTGCGGTTAAAGCTAAGAAGATGACCGAAGCCAGTTTAAAGCAATTGGAAGATTGCGCCTGTCCGGGTTGCGGTTCTTGCTCCGGTATGTACACTGCCAATTCCATGAACTGCGTGACAGAAGCGCTGGGATTGGGACTGCCCGGAAACGGCACGATTCCGGCAGTTCACGCTGCGCGGCGGAGGCTCGCCAAACACGCGGGAAAGAAAATCATGGAACTGCTGAAGAAGAAAGTGAAGCCGCGGGATATAGCGACGCTCGCCGCTTTTAAAAACGCCATTGCCGTGGATATGGCACTGGGCTGTTCCACCAATACTGTTTTGCATATTCCGGCAATAGCTCATGAAGCGGGCATTAAACTTGATTTGGACCTCTTTAATAAGATCAGCGAGAAAACTCCCAACCTCTGCAAATTAAGCCCTGCCGGCCATCACCATATTGAAGACCTCGACACAGCCGGCGGCATTCAGGCGCTGATGAAGGCCATCAGTACACAGGGCGTCCTGGATACAAAAGCCCATACCGTTACCGGTAAAAATGTGGAAGCTAATTTAAAAAATGTTCGCGTTTTGAATGATGAAGTCATCCGGCCATTGAATAATCCTTATTCGCCGCAGGGCGGCATCGCCATTTTGCGGGGCAATCTGGCGCCGGACGGCGCCGTTGTAAAACAATCCGCCGTTTCTCCCGGCATGCAGGTCAACGAAAGCAGGGCGAGAGTCTTTGATTGCGAAGATGACGCCATAAAGGCAATTCTGAAGGGAAAAATTAAATCCGGTGATATCGTTGTCATCCGCTATGAAGGGCCTAAAGGCGGCCCGGGAATGAGGGAAATGCTCTCCCCCACATCGGCCATTGTCGGCATGGGTTTGGATAAAACCGTGGCCCTGCTTACAGATGGCAGGTTTAGCGGCGGCACACAAGGCGCGGCCATCGGCCACATATCGCCCGAAGCCGCGGAAGGCGGCCCGATCGCGCTGGTGAAAGAAGGCGACATCATTGCCATCAACATTCCGGAAAAAACTTTGACATTGAAAGTCAACGATAAAGATCTGGAGAAGCGCAAGAAAGCTCTGAAAATAAGAAAACCGACGATCACCAGCGGCTATCTGGCTCGCTATGCGAAATTGGTTACGTCGGCTTCAACCGGCGCAATTTTTAAAGACTGATACCAATTTGCTTTCTTCGCCTAACTTTGTTGGCATCGTCGTCGGCTTCCTCAACGTATTTGCAAATACGCCTGCGGAGCCTCCTCCTTGCCGCTTCGTTATCCTTTGAAATCAAAATGGTATAAATATAACTGTCAGACTACTCGGACTTATGTGGACGACAATTCTCTACTCTTGGAATGATCCTAGATTTGGAAGTATTTCATTAAATGAGTATTCAATTAAATCAAACTGCACAATTGTTGACAACTCTTGTCCAAAATCATCAGCCCCTTTCTCAGACAAACAAACTGGTCGGGCAATACGTCTGGGATTAGAAGAATAATGAATATAGCCGGCAAGATAGTCCGGCAATAATAGCAAATTATCTTCTTGCTCAGTTTTGAATTCAGCGCAGTCAAGATATGGTCTTATCCCTAAATGTGAAGTTAGCTTTGTAGCTTTGCACCATTGCTTCCAATTATTTTCAAAAACATCTCTGTTCTCCTGTCCTTGTATATCCGTATCGCAGATGATTTTAAGGTATAATATTGAGTAACCGTTTGTGTCGAGTATGGTAGGCCTTCCTTGATCTTTGAGATGAAGGCCTAAGCCAGTAGCCGAGCATTTACCAAATGCCCACTCTTTCAATAAATTGCCAGATTTTGCAAATCCTGGTTTTGGTTTCGTACGTGAACTTAGATAGTTATATTGTTGATCACCAGCATTCCAAAATTTTGACCAAGCGGGCTCTGTCTTCTCGATTTTTACGACAGTACAACGGACTTTGAAATTCTTAAGGATGTCGAGAATTAAAGAAAGATAACTATCATTAGTATCTCGCCATTTTGGAGTATCCCACCCAATAGCATCTCTAACTTGATCTTCTAGTCCTGTAGGGATTATTGCCCCTCCTACTGTGAAAAATTCATCTAATTGGCTCTCCTTCGCAACTCTACCGGCTATGTCATAGAAAAGAGTCAACCTGTTCATGTTTTGAAAAACCTAATAATTAGTATCCAAACTTCTTTCTTCCAAAGCTTATTATAATTCAAGACTTGATCACAAGGCATTTATATCTCCTAGCAACAAGTGTCAGCTAACAATAAAGTAGCAACGACAAAGCATAAAAAACAAAGAGGATACAGCTGCGACGAACCAAAAAATAGATGACCAACGTAAAATATTTACAGAGAGATTGCTTATTTTTGTATCGCGATTAGCGATCGACTCATTTTTTCGAGTATCAAGCCATGTAATCAAGGCCTTTTCTTCGCAATTGATCTTGACTAATTTTTTTTCTTCATCACCGTAGATAATGGATCGAGCAACAGTGATCGCGTTTTCATAATGTTTCATTACAGGCGAGAAAGTCTCATAAGCCTTGCATAGAACAAAGGATAAAAATCCAAGAGACGAGCAAAGCAAAAAGATAACCACAATAAGCGCACTACTTGCTTCTCGAAACACAAAGTTGTCTTTGCTAAAGATGTTGGTAGCCAGAGCAAAAACAGCACCTGATGCTGTAATAACACCAGGAACGTAGCGATCTCGTTTTGTTTCCATGTAACGTAGATGTTCAAATGCGCTTTTGTACTCTTCTAAAAGCAAATTTTTGGAAGATATATCCGTCATATTATCCCTCCTCTAAACTAGCAAAAAATATTGTGGCAACTAATATACAGATTTTCCCCCGATATTTTAACAAAAGTTAAATAAAGCGAATTTATTATAGAAAACATCAGTTCCAATCCACCAGCATCAGCCCGGCGCTAATGCGATTGACACACTTTATTGTAATCGATCAGGCCGTTACAAGCGGCAGAAAAAATAAACATACCGATGCGACTTTACACACCATTTTAGTATTTAGTTTTTGCATGTACTTGCGTCCCCCTGCATTTCCTGTCTTCTTCTATCCAAATCAGCATATAATTTTTTTTCGCAATCCGGACAAATGCCGTGGCTGAATTCCGCCTCGGTATGTTTTTGGAGATAAGCTTCGATTTGATTCCAATAGCCTTTATCATCGCGAATTTTTTTGCAGTAAGCGCATATCGGCAATAATCCGCTTAACTGGTTGACATTCACCAACGCATTTTGAAGTTCAGCAACGGTATCATGTAATTTTACAATCAGAGGCTCCGTGACTTTCACAAATATTATTGTGCCAATTAGAATGGCAATAATTCCAAATAGGCCGCAAATTAATCCGGCCTTGATAAAAGGAGCACGAACTTCGGCCATATCGACCTTGGCCACTATACCCCAGTCTAATAGCGCCACCGGCTCATAGGCAGCTAAAACTTTCTCTCCACGATAATCTAATCCAACAATCGTTCCGGAATGTCCGGTAAGCGCCAGCCGCATCGGTTCCGCCAATCTGGAGTTGAAAGAAATGGGTTGCGGATTCTGTAAATTGCTGTGACGCTGATTGAAAATAAAAACAATATTATCTCCTTGTCTATTGGCCAGAGTGAACTCACCGGTTTGGCCAAAACCCTTATAGCGTTTATGCGCATCTACGACTTGGCTTAACGTCGCTTCATTTGTCCCCACAGGATGAGTCTTGCCATGTAAGGAATCAAATCTAGCCATCGCTTCAATCAACCGGGCCTGACTCACGACAATGTCCCGGAGATCTTCTGCGTGTTCCTTAAATGCCGTTCGGTAAAGCATTCCAAGCGCAATCATTTCAACTCCCAGAACTATCACTACCATAATTAAAATCAGCAAAATAATTCTTTTGCGCGGATTCATTGTTCCTCCGTTAACGCTTCAAAATTTACTGTAGCAAACTTATTTTTTTGCGGCAAGAATCTGTCGCACTTTTTCCAGTTCCTGTTGATTATCCACTTCCACAGAATCGTGGGGAGTTATCACTACCTTGATTTTGTAGCCGTATTCCAGCGCCCGGAGTTGCTCCAGGGCTTCAAGCTTTTCCAGTTTTCCTTCGGGAAGTTTGGTGAAAGTATCGAGGAAATCGCGGCGGTAGGCATAAATACCGTGATGTTTGTAATAGTCGGCTTTCATCGTGCTCGCGCGCACATAGGGAATGGTTGCCCGCGAAAAATATAGGGCAAAAAATTGGTTATCGAAAGCGACCTTTACGGCATGGGGATGGGTAATTTCTTCTTCGAGAATAATTTTATAAATTAATGTGGACATAACTATTGCAGAATCATCGATAAGCGGCCGGATAACTTCATCTACCTGCACCGGCTCAAAAACCGGCTGATCGCCCTGAATGTTGACGACGATGGCGTCAGCAGAAAGATTAAGAGTTTTTACGGCTTCGGTAATTCTATCCGTGCCGGAACGATGTGCGGCTGACGTCATAATGGCATTGCCACCGAATTTTTTCACGGCTTTAAATATTCTGTCGTCATCGGTGGCTACGGCCACATAAGGAACAGCTTTGGCTTGGGATACGCGTTCATAGACATGCTGAATCATCGGTTTGCCGCATAAATCGGCCAGAGGTTTACCCGGAAAACGGCTGGACTGGTAGCGGGAGGGAATGATGCAAACGATGTCTCTTTTCATCTTTGTTGCCTCGTGAAAAGACCCGGCATGCAGAATTTACCCGGTGAATGCTGGTAGCAAGAAGCATACGCTTAGTTTTACTGTTTTAGCTACCCAAATATTGGTCGGCTTGCTGCAAATAATTAACTACATAATCCCGCACGGAATCTTCCAGAGATGAAAACACTACGGGACATCCGGCATCTTTCAGCTTATTCATTTTGGCTTCGGTGAAATACTGGTATTGATCGCGTAAAGACTCAGGCATTTCGATGTATTGTATATTGGTTTTGCTCCCCATTGCAGCAAATACAGCTTTAATCAAGTCATTCCAGGTTCGGGACTTTCCTGTTCCCAGGTTAAAAATGCCGTTGACTTTCTGATTATTAAAAAGCCACCACATAACGTCCAGGCAATTTTTGACATAGACAAAGTCGCGCATCTGGCCGCCGTCGGGATATTTTTTCTTATAGGATTTGAAAAGCCGCACTTTTCCTGTTTCTTTAATCTGATGAAACGCCTTAAAGATTACGCTCGTCATTTCTTCTTTGTGGTATTCATTAGGACCGAAAACATTGAAAAATTTGATGCCCGCAATTTTATTTTCCAGCTTATTTTTTAAAACCCATACATCAAACACCTGTTTGGAATAGCCATACATATTAATCGGTTTGAGCTTACTGATTTTACCGTGGTCATCGGAAAAGCCCTGAGTTCCATCGCCGTAAGTCGCGGCGGAGCTGGCATAAATAAACCGAACATTATGTCGCAGTGCCCATTCGGCAAGCCTGCGGCTATAAAGATAATTATTTTCCCAAAGATAGTCCGCGTCGCGCTCCGTTGTGGATGAACATGCACCCATGTGAACAATAGCGCTGATTTCAAAAGGCACCTTATCGGCACAGACCATCTGTAAGAACTCGTCTTTATGGATGTAATCGACAAAACGCCGGTTGACCAAGTTCTTCCATTTGTCGTCAGTACTCAATCGATCAACGATGATAATATCATCGATGCCTTCCTGATTGAGACGCCAGATAAAAGCACTGCCGATAAATCCGGCGCCGCCTGTGACAATAATCATGCGCAATGCTCCTTTACTGTCTTAAAAATTGTTAGACTTAACTAATACTTAAAAGAATTACTGTCAATCAAGAAATTCGCTCCTGATTTTATTGAATCCAGTAAGCTTTGTTATCCAAAGTAAGAACACGGCAGGGGGCATCTTCCTTGATCATCATGAAATTAATTTGCCTGCCTGTGATTCCGCCGGAGCCGCGGTGTGAGAAAAAAATGTCCTGACGGCAAAAGGTGCAGAAGCCTGAAGTTTCTATATTCTTTTCCGGGATACCGCAATCCAGGATTTGCCGGCGGTTCGCCTCGGGCAAATCCAGCATCCATTTATTCCCCACAGTTGCAGGCAGTAAATAAATTTCATGGCTTTTTTGTCCGCGAAAAGCATCGGCGACAGCCGAATCCACTTGATAACAGCATTTACCTATCGAAGGGCCGATAGCTACCAAAATATTTTGCAAAGAAGACCCGTATTGATTTTGCATCAATTCGATAACTTTGGCGCTGATTTTCAGCGCAGTACTGCGCCAACCGGCATGAGCCACAGCGATTATTTTTTTTAACCGGTCGACAAAGAAAACCGGCACGCAATCAGCCGTCTTGATGCAAATCGCGAGGTTTGTGCGGTTGGTTACAATGGCATCATAATCAAGCTCCGCGCGCGAAGAAAAAAAACCGCCATGGGATTTGATGACGAATATCTTATCACCATGAACCTGATTGACGACTAAAAATTGTTCCAAAGGAATGGCAAAAGCCTTGGATAGATGACCCCAATTCTGCAAAACGCTGTATTCTTCATCGCCTTCGTTAAAGCTCACATTGAGGCTCGCATATTCATCTTGCGAAACTCCGCCTTGTCGCGCGCAAAAAGCGTGAATTAAGAAATCACATTCGCTGAAAATTGCCGCCTGTAAATAGGGAATGGATTCTTTTTTAGAAAGTGGAAACATTTATCCGCCTTATTATCTTTTCATTGGGCTTGTGTTTGTCTGCGAAAAAGTTCGCATAAAGCAGTCATATCTGCCGGCATTTCTGCGGTAAACACAACTCGCTCGCGCTTTAAAGGATGGATAAAAGAAAGCTGCGCGGCATGCAGTGCTTGTCTGTTTAATGACTTCAAACTTGTTTTTAAAAGTGGATCGCTAATGGCGCGTATTTTATTTGTCGTGCTGCCATAAACGGTATCCCCGATGACCGGATAACCTCGATCGGAGAGGTGAACGCGGATCTGGTGGGTGCGGCC
>DLME01000127.1 GCA_002479215.1 Syntrophaceae bacterium UBA7544 | reverse complement strand
ATTTCGACAACAGCGTCATAGGTTCGTTCCTCGGCGCGCTCTAATGCTGCGTCCAGCCCTACTATATGGGCAAGGCTCGGTACGACCCCATCATGGGGTGTTGCTGCCCGTACACGCTGCAAAACGTCGGACTTATTTTTTCTGAATGCCTCAGCCACACCGTGACTGAAATTTGCTCGATCCATATCTGCCTGGACACGTGCAATTATGCGCTGCAGCACCCTATCCGTTATCTCTTCTTCAATTCCCTCTATCAATCCCCAGATATTACGTTGTACGAACCCATCCCCGCCCAGCCGATCTATTACCCGGATAAATCGGGCGACCAGGATAATCCACACCCAAACCATTTGGATAACTATCCCGTGGTTGACCAGCGCCAGCGCCGGTACGATCGCCACGAAATCGAAAAAGTGGGAACGCAGGTAAGCACCTCGGTCCCAGCGGAATCCACTGCGAGTGAAAAACTCTATCAGCGAAATGATGCCGATTCCAATATCAATCACTACCCAGACCGCAGGTACCGATCCACGGTTGCTGAAAACCCAGACAGAAAGCAGAACTAATGAAAATAAGGCAATGACAAACGCCGACCAGTGCAGCAGGTGATTACGCCGCGGACGAGACTCCAGTTCTTCCAGTCGTGCTTCCAGCGAAGCGACATCTTCTGCAATTTTGTTTTTATTCGGGTTATTTTTCCCGTCAATCAAAATCGGTTTATCCTCGGGCTGAACTTTTTTTTGCAAACCCATTTTTATATCCTCCGGGAGCGTGGTTGCTCTATTCAGCGGAAATCACGTGACCTCCAATTATGCGTTATCCTTCTTTTCCGAATCCCAACTGATTTCCACTGTAGTTTTCTTGCCGCTCGCAAAATTGAGTTTAATTTCGGCATCACCCTCAACTTCCAGCAGTTTTTGGGCCAGTTCCTTGGCGCTTTTTAACGGCAACGGCACCGTGATGGAATTATTGATTTTCAACCAATCCGGGATCGCCGGCAGGTGCGCGGTAATTTTTATTACTTTATTGGCCATTTGGCACTTCCTTGCATTTATTTTTCTTTAAATATTGAATGAAATCACACGGGTTGGGTTACTTTCAGGTCATTCTCCACCTGGGATACGCCCGGTGCCGACCATGCGATCCTTTCGGCTTCTTCCCTCTCTGCCCATGAATGCACATTGCCATTTAGGCTCACTTTGCCGTCTTGAGTTTTCACTGCGATCGCCCTTGAATCAAGCAAGGCGTTGCGGTGAAAGGCGCTCTCAATTTTGCCTTTAATTTCTACCGGTTCAGATGGCGGGCTAATTGTAATTTCGTTACTGACCCACACCACTCCTTTCAGGTGGCGCACTGCACTTTCGGCAGCTACTCTTTGATATCCCCGGTCTACTTCGCCCATTAAAGTGATTGCGGCATCCTGCACCCGTACTTCGATGCGGTCATGGGGTAAAGAAACATTCAACCGGATAGCATGCACCGCATCCCGGCCGATTTCCTCATCGGAACGCTTAAAAGAACCCGGCAGCTTGACTATGATCTTGTTAATCACGTCCATCACTCCTGCGACGCGCCGGGCCGCTTGCTCCGCGCCCCATTTCTTGGGGAAGAAATCTACTTCGCCTTCCAGCGTAACAACACCGGCATTCGCGGTGACATCTATTTTCGGATTCACGCTCGGCGTTATCACACCGCCGACAACCGTTGGCTCCCAATTCAATTCCGCGATTACATCTTGTATTAATTCCATGTTAGTTTTCATAACATCACCTCAACTTTTATTCGTAGCTGGTCAACAACTTGAACCAATCCGACATTACCCTTTTGGATTTGTGCTATCCCAATAAGGGGCGACGCCAAAATGACTGTAGGATTTAGCCACCATTTCAAAATCGATGTTATCCGGCCATTTGTTTTTGTCCATCCCGGGAGCTTTTTCTAGGACATCTTTAGGCAGATCTAGAATAAACTTCCGGTTATCTGTCGACCAGCTTAATATCTCCCATGGCATGGCAAACCATTTATCGCTGATGCCCAGAAATCCCTCGAATGAAACTACCACGAAGGCAATTCTGCCGGCGACCATATCGATTACAAAGGTTTGCACCTGGCCCATATCCTGGCCTTTTTTGTTGATAACATCATATTGTTTAAGACGGTTGGATGATATAAATCTTGTTGCTTGTTTCATATTCTTCCCCTTGTAATTTATCTTCCCCGGATATTTAAGAGGACTGTCCGGGAGTCATCTGCTCGCTTGGACCATAGATGGCTCCCCGGTCTTGTGATTTTCACTTGCTTTGTTCTTTTCTGATGGTTCCAAGCAATTTGTCAGAACGTGTGTTTTTGCCATCCTTGTTCCGGATGGCACCGTTTGGTAAACCCGCGCTTTCTTCTAGTTTTCCCACGGTTTTGTCGCTTCTGACCTGTCGTACCATTTTGTCCTCTCCTTCTCTTAATTATTTCTATTTACTTGCTAAAAACTACGATCTCTTAAAATTAATCCGCTGCACCAGCCATATTATGGCGAAAATTAACGCCACCACGAGCAAAATGTAAATCAAACCGCCTAGGAAATGGGTCACCAGACCCAGCAGAAATAAGACGATAAGAATGAGGGCAATAACCCAGAACAAATTACGCATAATGACTTTCCTTTTCGTTATATTTTTTTAGACCGGATGCTAGTCATGCAGACTGTTTACGGTCTTTTCCTAACTTCTGATTGCGCGAACCGCCGCCTTCCCTTTCCGGTTTGCGGCAGAAGCGACCTTCCTGACTCTGCCCATTACATCAGTGGTCTCTTCTTTGGCGATGTCCATTCCTTTAGTAACCTTGTCTTTAATTAGTTTCCTCGTATTTTTAATTGTCATTGCTTCCTTTTTCATTAGAAATCTCCTTAACTAATATTATTAATCTCATCGGCAAAGCAAATTATTTATAAAGTTCTGTCTTCCACAACCGAGCCTGGAACATTCTCTTTGACCGATTTGACTCCGCCGATTGCATTGACCTTGGTCGTGTAACCCTCACCGGAGGTCGCAATGACGTGTCCATTAGTATGTGTTAGTCTCCAACGGAATTCCCCGATTTTGTCCTTGTAAATTTGAAATTTGGCTGCCATGAAATCCCCTCCTTCTTAAGTAGCTTACAAAGCTCTATTTAAATTTGCGGCATCTGATAACCTGCGAATAGGGTACAGCGCCAGCCATTAACACCAGCATGTTCTTTAGACAAAGATGCCGCAACCTTCTTAAGATGGTTAGCCGCGGTAAGTTAGATACATTTTACTAATCTAATGAGTGGTAATTGTTAGTGCTTGACAAGCGGCGATAGAAGGGGAATACTACGACACCTTGGAGATACACTTTAGTGGAATTTAAAATTACTCCAAAGTGCGGGAAAGAGGCAATTACGTTTTTTTCTGAACACAATGCAAATGATAAATTGAGGGTTCTGATAATTGGCTTCGGTTCGGTTGTTCGCGAAGATTTGCAATCTAATGAAAACCCGAAGCAACTGCTTTGATAGGTAATTCTCTCAAAGCTAATTTTGGATGATGGCATAATACCAAGGGCTATTGTTTTTAGCCATGGAATTGAGTGTAGTGAGCATCTTATGCATACAGGCAACCAACGCCACTTTCTTCAATTTGCTTTTAGCTAAAAGACGCTGATAAAAATCTCTGATTACAGGGTTACATCGGATAGCTACGAGTGCAAGCATGTAAAGAGGACCTGGATGGTTTTATTTGTACTCTGCTTAAGGCGGTTTTTCTCAGCGGTTAGTATATCACTGATCTGGTTTCTTCTGACTAAAAGATTCTCAAGGTTCTGGCTGTCTTGATCCAGATGGGGATGCGGAGTTGGTTCAATCTTAGCCGCAAAGTAAGCCATTATTTTAGCATCCATTTTATCCGTCTTAGCTAGTATTCCCATTGATCGTGCAAAATCCCGGATTCTACGGGGATTAATAACGGCTACCGAGGTTATCTTGCGAGATACCGATGCCAATGTAGACCCTCTGTTTTTCCATAATTACTCTGTCTCCTTTATTATTTTCGGCCCGTCCTTGCTAAATACGGACTTAGACTCGCCACCTAGTCCTGCCAACTGTTCGGGCTCTCACGAGAAGAGGTGCAGCGACCATGCTTCGGGACGGGCGAATGTCGTGATAGCGAGATGAGGTGTAAAATGGTTGAATGGAAATACGATTGTCAGGACATTCAGCCTAC
>DLME01000145.1:407-11234 GCA_002479215.1 Syntrophaceae bacterium UBA7544 | reverse complement strand
GACTCCGGCTGAAATTAATTTTTTATCCAAGGCAAAAAAAGCCACCTCCTGGGGAATGGAAGAACTATGAGCACTGCCTGCGGATGTTTTTAAGGCCGTATGGATTCTGGACATAAGGGGTCAGAGCCTTTAGCTATGGATTAACCGGTGTTTTACTCTCGGCAGGAATTGGTGCGCTGGAAGGTTTCGTCTCCGGTTTCTTTTCGTTTAATTTGATAATTCCTTCAACCACTTCTCCCATTGTTTCTCTTTTTTCCTGATAGAGGCTTGCGGCATCCTGCTGAGTGCGGACGATATGCGGCGTCAAAAAGACATAAAGATTTGTTTTTCCCCGCGTATTGGAATGTGTTCTAAAGAGCCATCCCAGAAAAGGAATATCACCCAGCAGCGGTAGTTTATATACATCATCCTCCGTACTGTCCCCCACCAGGCCACCGATGACGACTGTTTCATTATCCTTGACTACTACCGTTGTTTTTGCGGTTCTTTTTAAAGTTATTGGTGTTAGAGTAGTGCTGGGTGAGGTCACTTTGGTAACCTGCTGTGATATTTTCAATCGAATAAAGTTCCCCTCGTTGATATGCGGCGTAATATTTAAAATAACGCCGACATCCCGGTATTCGTAGCTATTGTAGTTGAGTGAGGAGGTGGTTGTCGTTGTCGATGTCGTTGCTGTTGAAGGACTCTGCTGCGAGGTGATGTAAGGAACGTTTTCGCCTACATTTATTTCTGCCTCTTCATTATCCAGTGTCATGATCTGTGGAGTGGATAGAATGGACACTTCTTGATCCGTTTGGTAGGCCTGAATGACCGCCCCGATATTAGGAAAGGTAACGCCGCCGATGGTAATGCCCGCTCCGACAATGCCCATTGTAAAACCGCTCGGAAAAGCAGTTGTAGTTAAAGTATTGAGGATATTGAAGGCGCCCGGATTTGTTGTACTGCCCGCGCCACCGGAACCGATAAAAGCTGCCGATTGGCCTGTATCTACACCAGGGATTGTACCTGTACCTGTCAGGCCGGCCCATTCAACACCCAGATTAAAAGCTTTATTGGCCTGTACTTCCATGATTAACGCCTCAATGTAAACCATAGGCCGCGGCATATCGAGTTGTTTGATAATAGTTTCAAGAATCTTATAATCTTCCCTTTCGGCCATGACCACCAGCGTGTTGGTTGCTTTATCCGGAACGATCTGGACATTTTTCGAAACCACCGGAGCAAGCGCCCTTTGAGCCGCCCCCGCGCCGCCCGCCGCACTTGTCGTCGCGCCGGTGCCGGTATCTTTGACGATGTTGTTGAGAACTTTCGCTAAATCTTCGGCATTGCTGTTTTGCAGGCGGTACACCTGAATATTGGATTCACCGCGGGGCACGTCTTTATCCATAAAGGCAACAAGTTTGCGCACACTTTCCGTATCCGCGACGCTGGCCAGGATTATAATTGAGTTTGTTCGTGAATCCGGGACGATTTTGATGGGCATCAGATTGGCGCGACGCTGCTGAAAAATAGTCGTCAAGGATTTCACCACTTCCGAAGCGGAAGCGTTCTGCAGCGGAATATAGGTAATCTGATCTCCCGCTCCTTCCACATCCAGAGCTTTGATTATTTCCTGAAGGCGTTTGATGTTGGACAGGTAATCGGTGATAACCAGAATGTTCGCGGGTGGATAAGAAAGCACCGAACTGGACTTGGAAATAATCGGATCCAAAACACGTTTTATTTCATCGGCATTGGCACGTTCCAGGGCAACTATCTGGGTGACGATGCGGTCTTCCGGGGTGGCAAGTTCATTTTTTAGCCTTGTCTCCACACTCTTCTCCCGCGCTAAAACAGCGGGAATGATCTTAACCATATCGCCTGCGGGGACGACGGTAAACCCGTTAACTTCCAGCACAGACAGAAAGACTTTATAGACATCCTCCAGAGGGATTTTTTTAGGAGATATGATAGTGACCTTGCCTTTAACTTTATCATCAATGATGAAATTCTTTCCGGTAAGTTCACTGACAAACTTTACCAGAACGCCTATATCGACATTATCGAAATCAATGGTTACATATTTCTTATCAGCTTCCCTTTTCACGGGCTCAGCCAGCAGTTTCTTGGCCCGAATTTCTTTGGGCGTTTGTATTACATTTTCTGTTTTAATCGCGTTTGTTGGCTCTGCGGGATTAATCGCTTTTATTTCCGGCGGCACGGTATCTTTGTTCTGCGTGGGCGATATGGTTTTTTCCGCCGCAGGGACATCTTGTTTTACAGAGTCAACCGGCGCTTCCGGTGATACCTTGATAATCTTCTTGGTAGTATCCGCTGGTGGTGCTGTTTCTTTTTTCTGCGTATCCTCATCCTCAGGTTGCGCGGATAGAGGCGCAGGTGTTGTTGTGTTAACATTCTCGTCGGTACCGGCAATACGCGCCGCAAATGCCGGTCCTCCAACACAAAGCATTACTATCAGCGCAAATATACCGCCTGCGAGCAGGCCTGGTCTAATAATAAGATGCATAGTTTTCATCTTGATTTTATTGTTTCTCCATCAGGTTTTTAAACTCAGGTAAATTAGCCAGAGCCTTCAAATCTCCATCATTTTTCGCCCATTTTTTTACTTCCGGGTTAAACTCAATGGCATTCTTCAGATAAAACAGGCTCTGGGGCACATCATTTTTTTGCGCGTAAAGACAGGCCAGATTATAATGCGCGTCAACATAATCATGTTTTATATCAAGAGCATTATTGAAACGCATAATCGCGCGTTTATAATTTTTCTCCCCCATGTATATCACACCCAGATTATTAAATGCCTGTACGTTATATTGATCAATTTCGACAACTTTTCGATAAAGTTTTTTGGCTTCTTCTAATTTTCCTTCACGTTGCCGCTCCAGGGCTTGCGCGAAAAGAGCTTTAGATTCAGCAATCTCCTGTGTAGTTCCAACTTTTGCTGTTGTTTTCCGTGGCTTGAACTCAACTTTTGTGTTTTTGTTTAGCTTAGGCTCAGCAACAGCTGGCGCCACAGGAGGCACGCTTATCTTCTGTATTACCGGGACTTTTTTATCTTCGAGCGCAGACAAAAGGACAATCATTCCGGCAGCGAAGAAGAAAACTATCAATATTCCAATTATTGACAGCCATTTTTGCGGCGGTTCAGACTTTTTCCCGGGAGCCGATACAATATGGTCATAGGCCACATAACGTGTCTTTTTTTCTTTTTGTAACTTGCGTAAAGCTTCGTTTATGTAACTCATAATCTTCCTTTGGTCAAGGACTTCCAACAGTAGCTACGCAGTTAAGCGCAGCCACATTTTCCTCCAGCCGTTCATTGTTTTTTGGAAATAATTAACGCCAATATCATGAACCGCCAGTTTGACAATTTTACGGTCTATTTTGCTTGTGTTTTTCGTATAGGCGATCAATAAAGCCCGATCGCTAAGAGCGTTAATCCGACGGGGGATACCTTCGGAGAACTTATAAATAAGATTAAATGCTCCTTTGGTAAATTTGAGCGAACCGGGGCCCTGCGCGACAATCAGGCGATGTTGAATATATTCACGCACTTCCAGCAGCGATAAAGGCTTCAGATCATATCTTACCGTGATTCTTTCGTTTAACTGCCGCAGAGCCGGCAGCATCAAAGTATTGGCCAGTTCCGGCTGCCCGATTAAAATTATCTGAATGAGCTTTTCTGTTTCGGTTTCTAAATTCGAAAGCATCCTGATTTGCTCCAGAACACCGTGAGACAAATTTTGTGCTTCGTCAATCAAGAGCACAGCGTTTTTCCCGGCGGCATAATTGCCGAGCAAAAAATTGTTTAGAGCATCAATGTAAATTTTCTTTGTCTTGGACTTGTTTTTGATTGTGATGCCATACTCCTTTACGACTGTCTCCAATAACTCTATATCAGAAACGGCTGTATTAAAGATCAGCGCTGTTTCCACTGAATCATCCAGAGAGCCGAGTAAGCTGCGGCAAATTGTGGTTTTCCCCAAGCCGATACCGCCGGAAATTAAAACAAATCCTTTTTTCTCCTTAATACCGTAAATCAGGCAATTTAATGCGTCGCGATGCTGTTCGCTTAAAAACAAATAACGAGGTTCCGGCAATAAATTGAAAGGATTTTCTTTTAAACCAAAATAAGCAGCATACATTATAAATACATTCTCCTGATCTCAGTAAAAAGAATAATTGATTGTTTCAGCCTTGCCGTTTCTCTTTAAGCTCAAGGTTATATTGCCGCCGGACTGCATAATATTAACCAGTTGCAAAATGTCATCCGCAGTTTGCATACGTTTGCCGTTGACGTCAATAATTATATCGCCGTTTTGCAGCCCCAGTTTTTGATAAAGACTTTCGGGCTTGATATCGGAAATAATAAACCCTTCCTGAGCGCCGGCCTCAAAATAAGGACGCACAGCAGCCTGGGTCATAATTGTTTTTAAATCGCGTAGTTTTTCATTTACTTCGCCTCTGCTCAGAGCCATACCAGAATTGGGCATGTCCGCTTGCGGTGCCGACGAACGCGAAAGCAGGGAACCTTCCGGGGTCTCTTTTATTTTCAAGGTTATTTCTCTATCGGTGCTTTTGATAATTGCCGTATTACGGGTTATTTTAATCAGTCTGGCCGAACCAATCATATCGCCAAGACGGTATAAACGCTGCTTATTCTTGCCCCGTTCCTCAATAACAATAAAACCAAATGAGGCGCCGCCGGATACAGTACCTTTCAAATCAAACGATGTTACTTCTTGGCTTGCGCCAAAAAATCCCCCCTCCAGTTGTTTGTCGCTTATCGTTTTTAAAGTTGAAAGAAATAAATTGCGTTCGGTGATTACGCTGTAATTCTGTAGGGGACTGCGCGAAGCGCTATCTGTAATAAACTTGGAAGAAACTGTATTCTTTATAGCCGCAGATTGATTAACCGCCGATAAACCGATTATTTTGTAAAAAAGATCAACTGTTTCATAGGACAAGATTGTTATGGCGACTAAAATAAGAAATGCCGGAAGCCTAGGCAGAAGTATCGCCGGATTGGCAAAAATGTTCCGGATACTACCGGACCATTTTTTTAAGAGCATCTCTATTTTAAATCGCATAACCATTACCATTAAATATAGCGGATTGCCGGGTTGGCCAGTGTGCCGCCAACCGTAACTTTCATTTTAACTTTGTCTTTGCCTAATATTTCCATTGTTCCGTTTAAGTTAAGTTGACTATTTCTAAAATCAGCAGCCGGTGTTATTTCACCTTTTAAAAAACAATTAATTTGCGGGCCAAATGTTTCCATTTTCTCCAGGTTAAATATGCCGTTTTTCAGTTGTGCCTGGATTTCACCGCGATCAAAATCAACTCTGGTCATTCCCAGAAATGGTTCAGTGAGTGGATAAGAACCCTTTTTAAAGAAAAGTGTTAAGGTTCCCGACGCGCTCCTACCGGCTTCATCAGTAATGTAAGTTAAAGTGCCGCGTGCTCTTCCCGTAAATGATTTCCCCGGATCGCCCTTAAATAAAGAATATTTTCCTATATCAATATTCTCAAAATTTAATATTACTTCAACCGGCGGATACACTTTAGTAAGTGAAAGCAAGCCAACACGTCCGTCAACACTGCCGTCATAGCCTTTGCCGGAAAGACCGATATAAGTATTTTTACGAAAAAAACTTAATAAATTGAGCTGCAGATCCAGCAATTCTCCCTGAAAGATAATAAAATCCAATGCTTGTGAACTTATGGTTACATTTTTAAGCTTGATCCCCAAAGGGAGAGCAGGGTGCAACGATGCGGATTTAACCATAAAATCATTGGAGTTGATCGAATCTTCCAGCCTGCTTTTAACCAGTTCCCCCGGAAAAAGCAGATACAGGAATATTATGGTAATAAATATTCCATAACCGGTAAACCAAAACCCCTTTTTCTTAAGGAATCTCATCTTAACTACAAACCTCGAGGACGTGAACTTAGCGGAGCAACAGATGCTATCTGTAGTTGAGCGCTTAAATATTCCGGACTTTCTTTCATTTTGTTTACGGTAATTCTTTTGATTCTTACTAAATCGGCGGGCGATTCGGCAAAATATAAAAAGTCGGTAAGCTGCTTGATGGTAATTTTGTCGAGTTTCATATCAATCAGTGATTCCTCAAAAGCAGCGGACTTAGTACCCTGGGAAGAATTCATATATTTAATGTTGCCCCTGACGCCTGCCTGTGCCGCCTTTTTTTCCAGATAGGAAAATAAACTGAAGTCCGCCGTTCGGGTGGACATAACACTTTTTATTTTTGATATTTTTGCTTCCTGCCCGGCAAATTCAGCATCGAGTTTAATTACTTCGTCCAGTTTCCTTTGATTGATCTGGACTGTTTGGTTGATTTTTGCCTTGGCATCCCAGAATGGAAAAATTGCCAATTCGAGAATCAGGGCAACGAGGACAAACGATGCTGTGCCTGCGACAATGTAACGCTGCTTTTTATCCAGCTTATCCCAGAATGATTTAATCATCTAAGTTCAATCCTTAAATCGAAATCAACTTTGGTACCCTGCTTGGAAAGGCTGGTCGAGCCCACGGCCACGTTTTTAAAGTATCTTGATTGGGCCAGTTCATTTTTTATGGCGGAAACATCATCAATATTTTTAGCCTGTCCTTTAATTGAAACGTCGGTATTTTCGTAACTGAAATCGGTAATGACTATATCACGAGAAGTTGAAATCAAACTGGAGATTTCTTTCAATAAATCAACAACCGGTATATCCCGTGCGCCTTCGTAAAGACCAAACGTCTTTTTGTTTTCAGCAAGCTTCGTTTTGAGTTGTTGCACAGGGTCAACCATGGCCTGAGCTTCGGGGAAATTTTTCTTAAAAATCATGGAGATTTGTTTTTTGATATTGTCTTGGCGCTGAGTCTGCATGCCATAGTCAAGAAATTGATTGATCGCCGCCAGAAAGAAAATTATTCCGGCAACTATCGCTGCCCACCTCAACTGTTCTTTGAATTTAATCCGGACATTTTTAGCGGCAAATTCACCTTGACGGAAATTAAAAGATGTTTTGCCGTTAAATATCCTCAGTGCCGTCGCCAGCGCCGTATTCATAATCTGCGGCTGGTATTTCCCCCGGAGATTACCTTCGATTTCGATCTGTTTTGATCCGGCCAGATCAAGAGTCTCTACGGGCAGGGCAAAATAATTCTCCAACTCTTTTTTCAGAGGGGGAAACAGACAACCTCCGCCGGTTACAGTAATTTGAGTCAAATCGCTTTGCAGAATATCGTTTAACTTCATAAATTCAATGGTATTCTTTAGCTCCAGGCAAAACTTGTGGCACAAATCGCTGACCTTTGCTCCCACGGAACTGTAATCGGCATTGATTTTTGTAAGTTCGGCCTGACTGGTTTCCGCAGACATATCAGCAGCCAATGCCGCCGTAATCTGATTGCCGCCTATGGCCAAAGAGCGTAATTGAACGATTGTGCCATTTTCATAAAATACTGCTGTCGTCGAGCCTGCGCCTATATCCAATAAGACGCCGCTTGCTTTTGCTTCTTTCTTCTCCAATATTTCGGAGGTTAGCGCCGCGGAAGAAACGTCAATGACGGACACCTCTCCCAGATTGCTTTCAATCAGGGCTATCCAATCCTGGATTACTTTTTTGGTTGCGGCGGCTACAAGAAGGCCGCTTGCGTGAACTTTTAAATAATCGGTGACTATTTCACTTACGGCAAAAGGGATAAGCGGTTCTAACTCGAAAGGTAGTGTTTTTCTGATTTTATTGTCATCATGGAAAGGCAAGCTGACTTGCCTGAACATTATGTCATTTAGCGGCAAAGAAATGCAGCAGGGGGTGTTAAGAAAACTTTTGTTTTCCGCCAGTTTTTTTAATGCCGCTTCCATTCCGCCACAGACGTTAATATCCAAAGTCTCTGTGGCAAGAATGCGGCCACCAGTTAAACCTTTTCTTGTGAACAGTACTGCCTTTATTGTGCTTTGGCCGATATCCAGCCCTAATACGGTTTGTGGCATTAATCCTGCCTCCAGTTGATTATCTGGACGGATTTTTGCCCTGATCTTTTTACCACTCCGCTTAAGCTTTGTTCCATGTTTTTCATCTTTCCTACGGAAATAATTTTAAAATAATTGCTTTTTACCGTAATCAGTTCCGGCTTGATCGTTACGCCCACCATACCGGGAACTTGTCTATACCACTGGGGACTGGATAAATCATTGCCTTCTTTCCTGCGGTATTCATCCATTTTATCAGCCAATTCGACCGTGATGTCGGGAGAAAGGGCGCGTAGAACCATTTTGGGCGCTGTATTTATATTTATTACTCCATCGCTGTCTGCGGTAACGTATTGAGCCAGCGCTGGTTTTTCTTTTGTCCCAGTAAAAATTTCGTTGGTTATTCCCTTTACCATAAGCAGTTCTTCAATACAATCCAAGGGAGCATTTTTCGCTTCATAAGGCGGATCTAAAGAAGTATAATAGGAAGTTTCGGCTCCATAACCCGTAACCTCATTATCCGCATCAATCCAGTCTTTGATGGAATCGACTATTACATTTACTGTCATTTCGTCTAGTCCAAATTCCGGCTGGCTTAGCAATCGAGTCAATATATCTTTAATGGCCGGATTATATTGATTTCCATTTATCAGATTATTGAGAGGAATTTTACCGGCTTCATCTTCGACTGTCGCGACAAAATAACCGTCAGTAAAAAGAGTCGTGGATTGTGCAGATAGTATCTCCGTCTGTGCCCAATTATCGAGCAACGTGACGTAATTGTTATTAGAATTGGCCAGAATTGCCGCAGCCCCGTAAAAGCCGGATTTGGCAATATATGTTAACTTGATGCCATCGCTGAGGTTGGCCGCATCATAAATTGCGGCACGTGTAGAACGATTCAATTCTATAGCGACAGCCACTAAAATACTGACGATCAGTATTACCGTGATCAGCGCGATTCCGCGATTATTGAGAAATATATTTTTCATTGCGTTTATTTTTTTACCGGTAAAAATACCTTCGTCATAAATTTGTATGGTTTTTCTTTATCATTTAAATTGACTAGGCCGAGCTCTATTTTTACAGCTGCGGGAGCTTTGCCTTTTTGTTCTGCCGAAGATAAAGAAGTATCCCAAGATTCCAATTCTGTGCCTGTAGGATCATAAAATCTTAAGCTCCAAGAATCGACGTTTTGACAAACCAAAAACCCGCCGCTGATGTTTTGTTCTGTGGAAGGTTTGGCACCGGGGATATCGGATCTCCACAAAGAAAAGCTGTCCCCGCCTTCATCCTCTTGCACATAATAACTGATTGTAGCCGGATAACCTTCACCTTCATTTTCGCCGAAAGCCAGATGAGCAGCCGACCAGAAAGAAAGAGAATAAAACTCCCGGTTACTTAATGTTTTTCCCTCGGCGCGCAAGTAAAAGGAGCCAGAGGAGAGCTGCAGAGACGATAAATCTTTAATCATCCTGTCCATTGCTGTCCGCGCCGTTTTGTAAAGATTGTTTTGATATTCAATGTCGCGGACGACTTTCATTGTATAGCTATACGAGACGTAAACAGTGGAAAGAACCAAGCCGAGAATTAATATGGCGATCATTATTTCGACCAGTGTAAAACCGTTTACGCAAATATTTTTTTTTATGGGTTGATCGGTCATAAATTACATCCCTGTTGTCTTGTAAAGAACAAGTTTGTATGTTCCGCCACTAATAAATAATTTATTGGTTACCGTAACTTCAATTTTCTTAAACTGCGGCAGCTGGGTATCGCCAACTTCCAGATGCCAGGTATATTGAGGATAATCAGGACCAAAGTCTCCGTCTTCGCTATGGCTTACCAAAGTAGATCCGGCTTCAACCTCGACCATTTTGCTTTGGGCCAGCAGGGCAGCGGTGGTCATAAAGCGGGAATCAGTAGACATGGAAATGCTCTGTGATTGCAGTTGAAAGACTGCGACCAGCGCAATGGCTAAAATTGCCATCGCGATCATCACTTCCATCAGGGTGAACCCGTTTGCTTTGTTTTGCGTCATGACGCTGTCCTTTATCTGGTATTAGATTGTCCTGAACCGGTCACAGGAATATCAACATATTTATCATAAACATCCGTTACACCCAGAAAAGGATTTATTATCATGGTCATTCTATTTTCTTCATAAGCTAGATGGATTACGGCCGGCGAGCAAATATTTTTTTTCCCGAATTTAATTCTTACTTCATCCTTGGATTGTTTTTTATTATTTTCTCCCACAATATCCAGGATAACAACCCCGGAAGGCAAATGCAGCGGGCGCTTTTTTATCTCATCTTGTTTTTCCGGAGTCATGTCGGACGCCAAAACCCAATAGGCGGAATTAGGCAAATCCAGACAAAGGATGTAATCCATTTGGTCGCGGACAGCTTCCACGCGCAGCTTTTTTTCCATTCCCATAAGCTGACGCGAAGCCTTTTTAAGACTGTCTCCGGTCAAAACATCCCTCGTGGAGGGAACGGCCAAAACCAGAACCACGCCGATGAGAGCAATAACAAGAAGGAGTTCTATAAGAGTAAAACCTAAGGGCCTTGCCAAATGGACATATGCGAATTTGCGCTTCATTGAGCTATACTTACTCAATTTCCCAGTTATTGATATCCTTATCAAAACCTTCACCACCTGGCTCCCCGTCAGCCCCTAGAGAGGTCAAATCAAAATCGCCGTGGCTGCCGGGACAGATATAGACAAAATCATTTTTCCAGGCATCCTTGGGCACCTTGCCTTTTTCCAGATAACCGCCCTGACGCCAGTTTTTGGGAAGATTGCCGACAGTAGGTACTTCTACTAAAGCCTTTAGCCC
>DLME01000145.1:0-340 GCA_002479215.1 Syntrophaceae bacterium UBA7544 | reverse complement strand
AAAGCCTTTAGCCCCTGCTCTGTTGTAGGATAGCTGCCATTGTCCAGCTTGTACATTCTTAGAGCGGTTTCCAACATGACAATTTGGGTCTTAGTTGTTCCCACTTTTGCTTTATCCGATTCACCCATGAAACGCGGGATAGCCACAGCTGCCAATAAGCCTAAAATAATGATGACCACCATTAATTCTATTAAAGTAAAACCTGCCTCAACATTTTTCTTTTGTCTGATCTTTTTCATAATCAACCCCTGTTTTTTTATTTATGAAACTTCAATTTCCCTATCAAAGTGTAGGAAAATTGCTAAGTTGAATTAATAAAACTCAGATATTACAAGCACAG
>DLME01000193.1 GCA_002479215.1 Syntrophaceae bacterium UBA7544 | reverse complement strand
TCATCACCTTTGGAAGTAGCCCGCAATAAAATCACCCTTCTATCATTGGAGTCTCCATTTCGAGTTATCAGGTTTTTCTCCAACAACCGGTCGACAATGCCGGTTGCATCTGTAGGCGTAACGTTAAGAGCATCTGCCAGTTTGCCGGTAGTAGTAGCGCCACGATTACTAATAAAAAACAAGGCTTTTAGTTGTCCGATACCCAGGTGCAGATTCATCCATGCGTCCAGTTCATACTGCCGACGGTCGCGGTCTACCTTTCTTTGCAGGTTAATCATTTCTGCAACAAGTTTTTTGTCCACCATACTATTTTCACCACTTCGTTTTTGGGTGATCTATGGCCAAGCTTAAGACCCAACAATTACAAAGGTTCCTTTCTGCCGGTATCTTTGCCGCTTCCAAACACTTCTTTGAGTGCCCTGGCTGCCGTGTAAACACAGCCCACCCCACAAATATATTGGGCCACTCGCAATGCCTCAGTTATTTCTTCTTTCGTTGCGCCGGCTTTGATTGCCTCCCGTGCCAGCGACTGCACTCCATCAGACGCCCCGTGCTCAGCATCTAATACCATGGCAATCAACATCTTAACTTTTCTCGGGAGTGCTCCGTCTGCCAAGGCAGATTTTTGTGTATCATTCACCAAACTCAGCAATTTAGGATCTAATTCTTCGTAAATTTTCAATGGATGTTCTGGCATAAAGGTACCTCCTTATTCACTTTTTAGTAGCTGGAATTTCCTCATCCCACTGTAATTTTGCAAGCATACCTTTGAGTTTAGCGGATGCCCCGCCTTTAACTGGAGCCCCATGACCCGGCAATAAAATATCGAATTCTAATTTTGAAATTGCAATTACCGAACGTTTGGCCTCATTTAGGTCTATGGACATAGTCTTGGAAGGAGGCCATGGATTGCCATCTGCATCGCTTTTGAGTGCATCACCTACAAAGATGGTTTTCCCCGGCTGATAAAGACAGATACTGCCATTAGTATGTCCCGGAGTGAAGATAACCTTATAACCGGCAATGTCCATATTATCCTTCAGGATGATATCAGGCACCACAGGATGAAAACCCATCAACGGAGACGCCAATTTGAAAAGCAATCCCAGAGGGCCGCGTACAGATTTAAATTTAGCCTTACCGGAAAGAATAGCGGCGTCGTTTTCATGGATCGCGATCTTTGCACTTGTTATTTTTTTCAATTCGGCAACACTGCCAACATGATCGATGTCACTATGGGTCAGTATGATAAATTTAAGATCTGATGGATTTTCCCCAATCCTCTTGATGTAGTTGATAATCAAATTTCCATTCCGCGGCATTCCTGTATCAATTAAAAACATTTCAGGTCCGGACGTGACCAGATAGCAATTGGCGCCTCTGACACCATCAATTTGGTGAATACTGGAAATTATCTCCATCACTTTTCTCCCCTGATTCGTATGTCTATTCTAATATTAAAGAATATCTAATTCAAATATTATAACAGCATGGATAAGATCAGGATGGTGTGCAGGTTTTATCGGAGATAATAACTTGCGTAAAGTTGTGCGTATATTGTACACCTGCTCCAAATTTCTTCAATGCAAGGGCAGGAGGCTATAAGGCGCACAATTCAACAGGTTCGGTTTGCTAGGACTTAGTATCTTCGCGGTAGACGTATTTACCACCCCGAATCCAGGAAGCGACAGCTCCAATCAGACACATGATGATCGCAAAAACTAGTACTTCAACCAGACCATGGTGGAAAGCAGCGTCAATAAGTTGAGGGAAGAAAGCTCTCGAAGTAATATTAGCGGCCTGTTGTGCTGGCAAAGATGCCAATACCTTAGCGGGAATCATTGTAGCCAGAGGATTGTAGCCCAGAAACGCGGCGAACAGGTAAGCCACAGGTGGGGCACTTGCTACCTGGTGGGCAACCTGGATTGGTATGCCGTTTTGCACAAGGCCGCTGTATAAGGCAGCCGGCATCGTGGCATTCAACCCGACAACCATAAGGGTAAAGATTACTGCCATCGATATCGGAGTACCAATATTCATAATTGTTGCCCGCATTCCGGAACCGGCTCCACGATGCTGTGGCGGTAGGCTATTCATAATGGCTGCAGTATTGGGGGACATGAACATACCCATGGATAAGCCATCAAGAAAGATGATCGCGGCGAAGAGCGGATATTTGAAATTAACCGGCAGCAGAAGAAGAAATAGGAAACCGACTGCCGTGAGGATCATCGCTCCTGTGGCAAAATAACGAGCTCCATAACGGTCTGATAAGCGTCCAGATAGTGGTCCGAGCGCCAGAATACCGATACTGGAAGGTATCATGTAGATGCCTGCCCAAAGTGGTGTTATCGTAAAGTCATAGCCGTGCAGAGGCAACCAGATCCCTTGCAACCATATGGTGAGCATCAGCATAAATCCGCCCCGGGCCAAAGCTGACATAAATCCGGCTAAATTACCGGCTGCGAATGCCCGGATACGGAATAAATTAAGCCGGAACATGGGCGCTTTTACCCGCTGTTCAATAAGGCAGAAGGCAATCAGCAGAACTATGCCACCACCGAACATGCTTAATACAAAAGGCGTTGTCCACCCCATCGACGAAGTCGCACTGGGAATGATGCCATAGATCGCGCCTACCAGAACCATGGTCAATCCCGCCGCAAAAGTCGGATTACCCAACCAGTCGATTGATTCCTTCTTCCGAGTGCCAACCTGTCGGAGAGTGCGGTATGACCAGATAGTTCCTATTATCCCGATGGGCACATTAAAAAGAAATACCCACCGCCATCCCACTTCAGAGAGGAGTCCGCCCACCAAAATGCCCAGGAAAGAGCCTCCAATGCCAGCTACCTGGTTTAGACCCAAAGCCATGCCGCGCTGGTTTTCAGGAAAAGCATCGGTGAGGATGGCCGGCGAATTAGCAAATAAGAAAGCGCCCCCCATGCCTTGCACAACACGGAAAAGGATCAACTCTAAAGCCCCTGCCGGACCAGTGCTCCAGGTTAAGGCACATAAAAGCGACCCCAGTGTGAAGATCGCAAATCCGAGGTTGTACATTCGGCTTCGGCCAAACATGTCTCCCAGGCGGCCGAAAGCAACAACAAAAACAGCGGTTACCAGCATATATCCCATCAGCACCCATAGCAGTAAGGCTGTACTCCCAGGAGCCAATGGGTTAATACCAATGCCTCGGAAAATAACAGGTAAAGCCAAAAGCACGCTGGTAATATTGATGAAGCCCAGTAACATCGACAGAGTCGTGTTGGAAAGAGCTATCCATTTGTATTCGATCTTACCGCGATGGCTAACTGGATTTTGTGAAATATGTTGCATTAGAAGAAACTGCTCCGCGAACTTTCTATCGCACCAATAGCGAAGGGCCTAAATCCTTTATAAAGCCAAGGAACGAGAAAACCGAGTTCTCCAATTAATCATTTACTGTTGTAATTATTATAAAGTACGAATACCTTGATCGGCAACAACATATTCACCCGGTTGAATTGTACACTGGATGTTCAATCTGATGGTTTACTCTTTCATATCAGCAGTTTGAAGAAATTTCAGTCGTAGTTATGAAATAATCAGCATTGGTCCACATCAAAGCATGATGTCCTTCGGACAAGAATTCCAGCTGAGCCCCTTGATACCTAAAACTCACGTGGCTTGATGCCAAATTATGATAATGGACAATTATTTAAACTTAATCTTTTGATCTGGTCACATGTTGCGCATCGTTTTAAGAGCCGAAGATAACCATATTAGCTCATTCAGAAACAGTTGAACACGATCAACGGGTTCCCTTAAACTCTTAAATAGCTCAGGCGCCACCGGTAACTTTTCGTTCATTACGATTCTGTATACATCAGACGGGATATGAATTGCATTCCTGATAGGAATCATCTGAAGCTCAATAACGACTTGCCTTAACTGCTCAACTGAACGGGCTCCTGCGGCGCTACCATAACTTACAAAACCAACCGGCTTTTTGTTCCACTCCTGGAAAATCGAATCCAATGCATTCTTGAGCACTGCCGGATATCCATGGTTATATTCGGGTGTAACTATAATGAATGCGTCACCATCTTTGATTTTTCCCGCCCAAGCTTGGACTACATCATTCGCATATTTTCCGCCACTCATTGATGGAGGCATCGGCTGATCGAAAAATGGCATCGCATAATCTCTCAAATCGAGAAGTTCAGCTACCACCCCCTCTCTTTTTTGACTTTCTTCATATATCCAATGTGCCGGTTTTTCGCTGAAACGATTCGGGCGAGTGCTGCCAATTATGACCTTTATTTTGATAATAGTATCCATGTTTCTCCTTTCCGAGTATGTTCGGGTGTTAATCAGATCGCCCGTCTCGCGATCAAATTAAAAAGAGTTATCTTGCTCTTGCATTTACCAGCAATAAAGGGACCTTCCCATAACGTAAAACTTTTTCCGCCACGCTCCCCATGATCCACCTGTCTAGTCCCGAACGCCCGTGCGTGGTCATTATAATTAAGTCGGCTCCAATCGTTTCAGTCACTTTCTCAATTTCAATTGCTGCATCATTCCCCAAAGTTACGATGCTAGTGACATCGATTCCTTTTTGTTTTATCTCCTTATTTAAGGCTGTCATTTCTTCTTCAGCTTGCTTCTTGATATCTGCATCCAATTTTGTGTAATCAATGATTGGGCCATACACTGTAATACTAGAATTATATGGGTGCATCATTGTGGCCATTTCAAAAAGTGTAATCGGGATATTCAAAGTTTCAGCCAGTTTTTCAGCGACTGGCAATGCCCTTTTACTAAGGTCCGAACCGTCCAAAGGTACTAATAATTTGGTGAAAAGTTTTTGTTCATTTTTAGCCTTGGGGTTAACTTGAGGTCTTATAAGTAACACAGGTATTGGGACTGTGTGGCAAACATGATCTGCGACACTCCCGATCAATTTGCCAATTTTAAGACCAGCGGAACTTACGGATGCTATGATTATCAAATCTATTTTATTGTTCCTTACTTAATAC
>DLME01000281.1:1325-5825 GCA_002479215.1 Syntrophaceae bacterium UBA7544 | reverse complement strand
AATGTAGTGGAGCCAATCTATAATAAGAATAAAGAGGCCGGGGCTTCCACGACCTCTTACCCCTGGCGAATATGTTTTTTCGAACGTCAAAATGTACTTAGCTTCTGAGACCTATTTACGACGTATAACTGCAATTATCAACAACAAGCTGAGCACGATGGCTGCGATGTAACCGATAAACCCCAGCAAAGGTATGCTCCCGATAAAAGGGGGTACCTTTGACAGAACGATCATCGAAGATGAGATAAGCAATGCCGCGATAATAATCGTGAGTGATGTGCGGTTCGCAATTCGTTCCATTGTTAAACGTATTGGTTCCAGCCCGATATGTTCGAACTCAATCCTGAACCGCCCTTTTCTGAACTCTCGGAGAACGATACCGATATCATAGGGCAAGTCTCTGGCGGTGTCCAGAACATCGTTTAACCAATAATAAAGTCCAAAGGGTTGACTGAACGGATTGAACTTCTGGTTCAAAATATTCTGGGCAAAAGGTTTACCCAGTTCCATCAAATTGAAATCGGCATGAAGCGAGGCAGCAATTTCCTCCTGGATGGCAATACTTTTTGTAACCCAAAGTAATTGGGGCCGGAGCCTTCCGCCATGTGTCATGATGGCCCGCATCATGGCAAAAAGCATCCCGGCCAGCCGAAGTTCGCCGGCCGAAACGTCACCGTATTCATTGATGATTGCGGACATCTGGGGCTCCAAATCTTCGGCGGGAATCGTATCCTCCGATTCCATCAACTCGTTTAATGCCCTGGCCACACGTTTTTCATCGCGAATCGAGATAAAATACACCAGTTTTGCCAATCTTTCCCGGTCGCGGAGTGACAAGGTGGCCATCATGCCGTAATCCACCAGGCCGATAACATTATCCGGTAATACAATAACATTGCCGGGATGGGGGTCGGCATGAAAAAATCCGAACTGGAATGTCGACTTGAAACCAAGAATGGCGCCTCGTTTGGCAATTAACTTCAGGTTATAGCCCTCATCGGCCAGTTTCTGAGTATTTGAGATATTAATACCGTCCAGAAATTCCATAACAATCATGCGCCTGGTACTTAATTCAATATAAACTTCCGGGATGTGTATAGTGTCATCATCCGCGAAATTCTGGGCGAAACGGCGCATATTAAAAGCTTCCTCTTTAAAATCGAGCTCTTTTTTCATCTGCCGGTCAAATTCTTCGACCAGTCCGACAGCGTTAATCAAGTAGAGTGTTGGGGAATAGCGCTCGGCCAGCGCAGCCAAATTGCGCATAATATCTATATCCGCTGCTGTGCTCTCGGCGATGTTCGGGCGTTGTACTTTAAGCACCACCTGTTTTCCTTTGTAGACCGCGCGGTGAACCTGGGCCAGGGATGCTGCGGCAATCGGATTATCATCGAAGCTGTCAAAAACTTCCACGATGGGCCGCCTTAACTCTGATTCTACGATACCTCTGATCGCAGCCGCAGGAATAAAATTCACCGAGGCCTGAAGTTTCTTCAGTTCGGTGATAATATCCGGCGGGATCAGATCGGGACGAGTACTGAGCAATTGTCCAAGCTTGATAAATGTAGGGCCCAATTCCTCGATCGCCAGCCGGATTCTTTGCGCAATGTTGACTTCCGGGATTTTACATTCCCGTTTCAATATCCCCCGCTCAACGTGAACGCACTCCCAAACATGCACCTGGCTCATCGCTTCGCCAAAACCATATTTTGCCAAAACGTTGACCACATGCTGAAACCGCCTGACACGGTTGAGTGCAACCCGCGGTGTAGTTATGCCGGGCATAATTTATCCTTCCCCAGTCGCATTATCATCCGCAACTTTCCATACTGCTGCTGATGATAATGCACACCGGAAAATCCTGTGTTCCCCGGAAGAAAATACATATTTTTAACGGCAATAAAGAAAATTATTCTTTGGGTTTTTTAAATTCGACATTGACCTTCTTGGCTTTGGCTCCGGCCGCTCGTTGGAGCTTGATTGAGAGGATGCCGTCTTCGTAGGTTGCTGCGATATTCTTGATATCAATATTAGCCGGTAACGGAATCGAGCGGTAGAAGTTGCCGTAAGAAATTTCATTTCTGGAATATTCCTGGTCTTTGACGCCTGCTTCCGGTTTTCTTTCTCCCTTAATGTGCAGCGTATCATTGGAAACCGAGACGTCTACATCCTCTTGCTTAACTCCGGCGAGATCGACTCTAATTTCTAAATTATCGCCGCGCTCAAAAACATCCACAGCCGGCGACCAGCCCTTGATCTCCTCCGGAATACGTGCCCAGACGGCATGCATCGCCGGCCGGACTATATCCTCTTCAAAACGCCGACGCATTTCCTCCATTTCCCGGGTGGGGCGAATGGGCCAGGGATTTTGATTGACGTTCCAATTGTCTTGTGCCATTAATAACCTCCTTAATTTATTGCATCCGTAACGTTTTTCCTCTAAATATATTGACATGCAAAGGATTAAGAAACCATAAAATACCAACGAAATAAATAACAATTTCATAACATTTGAATTCATATGATATTTTTAAATGGGCAATGGAAGGCTGAAGCTGACGAGTATCGAGTAAGCAAATGTGAATGCTAAAATCCTGATCCATTGAATTTTGTCTTGTTTCCTTTGATTTTGCTAAACTCGTATTATCGCCACTGAGCATAAGACCGAACGAACAAACGTGAGGAAACGATTTTGACAGTACCAGGCAACACTGTCTATTTTACAAAAGGGATAGATGACAAAATCCCTGCCATAAAAGCGAGCGAGATGTCTTTGGTGCTGGCTCCCGCAAGTGTAGCTGGGAAGAATTTGGCGATGGGCATTTTTAGGGAACCGGCAACAATTCCAGCAATTTCAAGGTGACAATACCACGAATTAGACATCCCGATGTTTTCGATGGCGGTATAGCCAGAGGTCCCAAGAAGCGGCTCCTCAGCTAGCTTCGGAAAGTCTTCGGAGAGTCATCTCCAAAAAGAAATCATTTTTTAGAGCTCTCGAATTCTATTGTGCCTCGCTTGACTAATAAAGTTTAGACAGTTTAAAATTAGGCAAATTTGTGGTTGAATTTAATCTGAGCCAATTATTAAAGAATGGGTTGTGGTTGGAAAAAAGAATAAATCTTGAGGGAAAATATGAAAAATAAATTATATTTATTGATTGCTTGTTCTTTAATATTAGTTTCGTTGATTCTAACATCCTGTTCCTCGACAAAATCAAATCCAGCTTATACCAACAATTCGGTTCCCACACCAGCGGCTTCAAAAACGACAGTCTTACCATATAAGGGCTTCCAGGGAACGCTGAGTGGCACATTTTCAGGAACGGCACCCGGCGCAGTTGTGAATGGGACATTCACTGCAACAGTTGATGCTCAGGGCGTATTTACAGGTAGTTTTCTTGGGACTTATTCGGGGGCTTTGAACGGGAACGTCGACTCGAATGGTAATTTTTCTGCTAGTGGAATGGCCGGAGCCGATTTGCAAATGGAATGGCAAGGGACGTTATCCTCATCCGGAAACATTCAAGGAACTTGGGAAGTCAACGATAACGCGAGGTATTCGGGAACGTTTTCTGGACCTGCCTCAACTACCAGCACTAGTCCTACCGGATGAAGCGTATCGGAAAGTCGGATTACCGAAGAGGAATTAAGAGTTCATGTTCAAATTTTGCATGTCTGATTCGCTCTAAGAGATTCTTGTAATTAGCATCTCAGGAAAATACAAACCCGTGTTTGTCGTATAGAGATGGTCTACCCTTCTCCACACTATAAACCAAGGTACTTGCCAAGTTTTAATCTATTGATAAGGCATAATCTTTTCCCTCTTCGTAGCTATACCTACAATGGAACAGCGATGCCGTTATTAGCTCATAAACTAAAATAATTATGGGTGTTTAATTAATTATGCCACATAAGGACAATATGACCGTTACGCTGGTCGAGAAATATAATCCCCTCTGGGCTGCTTGGTTCAAGGATATTAAAGAATATCTGGGAATTAATGTATCCCAATCATGTCTAAGAATTGAACATGTAGGGAGTACCTCAATTCCAGGCATGGTTGCTAAACCAATCATCGATTTAATATTAGTTATTGAGCCACGAGACTTTGAAAAGATAAAAACTCTGTTAGCTGAACGTGCCTATTGGCATCAAGGCAACTTGGGCATACCAGACCGAGAAGCCTTTGAGCTTTTGAATGCAAACACAAAGAAGCCTATCCCCAAACACCATCTTTACGTTTGTCCTTCGAATAGTGTTGAACTAAAGAAAGAAACCGCATTCCGTGATTTTCTCAAGTCAAGTAATGAGTACGCTGAAAAATTAAGCAAATTAAAGTGGTTTTTAGCGGAGACGCATAATAATAATTGACAGGCGTACATGGAAGGTAAAGCAGCCCTTTGCCAAGAAATCACTGAAATTGCCCTGGGCAAATCATTTTAGAAGAACGTACTCATGGAATGGCAACGATCCCGATGTTTTTTTTCGGCATAGGTTTAAC
>DLME01000281.1:0-1272 GCA_002479215.1 Syntrophaceae bacterium UBA7544 | reverse complement strand
ATACAATCCCATTTTGCTTTTATATTTGATTACCCGTTTAAAATTGAGTTATTTTAATCCAATCTGTTTTAGTAAACCTTGGACTTTAGGAAGGCGATATTAACCCATTTATAGTTCCTATTTGATCGCATATAGTTTGCCGTCGTAGGAACCTATGTAGAGTAAGCCATCAGCCAAGGCGGGAGACGAACCGATTTTATCTCCGGTGCTTACGTTCCAGAGTTGTTTCCCGGTGGTCGCGTCAACAGCATAAATTTTTCCGTCATAGCTGCCGACATACACAGTATTGCCTGAAATTGCCGGGGAAGAAGCAATTTCGTCGCCGGCTTTAAACAGCCAGAGCGTTTTTCCCTGGAGATTGGTGGCTGCCATGTAAAAATCAACGCCGACATACAGAGTATTGTTCGCGATAGCAGGCGACGAAACGTTCATCGTGCCTATTTGCTGCTGCACGGTAACGCCGGTAATTGACGGCGGGTAGGGTGCGAATCCCCACACTGCTGCTTGTGTCCAAATATTGAGGATAAAATACTCTGCCGGCCAGCTGTGAGCCCCACCGTCAATCGCAAATAAAAATCCATCGGAGCAAGTAAAATAAACATTTTTACCGTCGACGGCAGGGGAGGAGATGATTTCAGAACGTGGAAAGCGAATTCTGAGCCTGCCATCCGTTGTATTGAAGGAATATAAGTAACCGTCAGATGAGCCAACGTAAACTACACCATTAGCCACTAAGGGTGATGACGTGACCTGTCCGCCTGTTTTAGACACCCAAAGCTTTTTCCCGGTCATTGCATTTAACGCATAGATTCGGTCGTCGTCACTACCAAAATAAACTACGCCGCCGGCCACTGCCGGCGATGATATAATCGGGTCGGACGTCTGGAAAACCCATAGTTTCCGGCCAGTACCGGCATCGAGCGCATAAAGGTTCCCATCGTTTGACCCAACATAAACGATATTATTAACAACAGCCGGTGACGAATCTACCCAACTTCCCGTCTGGTATTCCCATTGTTCGGCGCCGGTAGCCGCGTTCACGGCATATATCTTACCGTCTCTCGAGCCAAAATAGACCGTGCTGCCCGCCACGGCTGGAGAAGATTGGATTGCGCCGCCGGTAGAAAATGTCCATTGGATATTGCCCTGCAGTGCCGGCGCGTTCAAATCCGCACTCCCGGAGCGTAGCATATCATGCCGGAACATGCTCCATTGATTGGCTGCCGAATTGGAGTTTAATGTCGGAGAAGGTTTGTCAAACACTTCGGTGTT
>DLME01000095.1 GCA_002479215.1 Syntrophaceae bacterium UBA7544 | reverse complement strand
CGGGGGCTTAAGTAAACGTTCCGCTACCTGGCCCCTTAACCGAAATCTGGGAATGAGGTCGAAATCATAACCTCATTCCTAAGATAGTGGAGCCTTTTCAGGGTTAAACTCGTTGAGAGGACTCCCCAAAATATAATTAAGTCAGGTGCAGCAAATCGACAAAGGAGAAATCGATGAGAACAAAAGTAGGTTTGTGGATCGACCATAAGAAGGCTATTATCGTGGCTGTTACGGATAAAGGGGAAGAGACGCGACTGATAGTATCAAAGGCTGAGAAACAGCTCCAACGTTCTGGTGATTCGCCTCTTAATGGGCGCTATGAATCGCATAAAGTACCGGCAGATGATAGCCGCCAGAGAACGTTTACGGGACATCTCAACATTTATTATGAGGCGGTAATTGCGTGTCTTCGTGATGCAGAATCCATTCTGATATTTGGTCCTGGTGAGGCAAAGGGCGAACTGAAGAAACGTCTTGAAAAAAGCAAACTGGGTGGACACATTGTTGGCATTGAAACAGTTGACAAGATGACGGATCGCCAGATTGCGACAAAAGTTCGACAGTACTTTGCAAAATAGCCGTCGGCAAGAAATCCCAAGGAATGTTATACGGACAGAAAAGCAAAACTCCACATCTTATGCGGATCAGTTTAATTATTGTGGGGCCGCATCAACCAGATATCAAGCAGGAGAAAAATGCTATGGAGTTTGGGAAACTGACAGATTACATCAAGGATTTATATCAGGATTACGAAATGATAGCTTGACATAGACATTTCTTTGATATTTTATGGAATAAACATAAAAAACACTGTTCGGCTAAGAAGATATGAGAGCTAGCATACAGTCTTGCTAGACATGCAGGAGGTCTTCCGTGAAAAAGTCCGCCCGTCTACCTATTATGATAGTCTTGGGAACGCTACTCTTGCCATGTTGGCAGGGCAACGCCACTGACCAATACCCTGTCTATGATGCTTCTCTATCGGGTTACACCTATCCCTTTGAGGTCAAGAGCTTTTCATTCTCCTCGCAGGGGCAGCCTCTACGGATGGCATATATGGATGTCGCCCCTGAGAAGGCAAATGGTCAAGTGGTTCTCCTTCTTCACGGCAAAAATTTTTGTGGTGCCTATTGGGAACCAACCATCCGAGCTCTGATATCCAGCGGATATCGGGCCATAGTACCGGATCAAATCGGCTTTGGAAAGTCGTCGAAGCCGCACCACTTCCAGTTTACCTTTCAACAGCTTGCCAGGGAGACAGAAGCTCTGCTGGATAGTCTACATGTTCCAAAGGTCTCCGTGGTGGGTCACTCCATTGGCGGTATGCTGGCAACAAGGTTCGCCTTGATGTTTCCTGAGCGAGTTGAACGGCTCGTTCTTGTGAATCCAATTGGATTGGAGGACTGGAAGAGGTTGGTCCCCTACAAGACGATTGACGAACTTTATGCCAGTGAACTCAAATCTACTCCAGAAGCCGTTCGCACATACATGAAGGAGAACTACTTTGGCGGAACGTGGAAGCCGGAATTTGAGAGCCTTGTCGAGATACAAGCTGGCTGGATCAGAGGTCCCGACCGGCTCCGGATGGCCTGGCTGTCTGCCCTCACGACTGACATGGCCTTCACTCAGCCGGTGCTTTATGAATTCGGGGACCTGAAGATGCCTGTTCTCTTGATCATTGGACAAGCGGATAGGACGGCATTAGGCAAGGTTTGGGTTCCTCCAATTGTAAGAGAAAAGATGGGCAACTATCCCGAACTGGGACGCCTGACCAAGGCAGCAATTCCCATGTGTCAGCTTGTAGAAATCGATGGTGCGGGACATCTGCCCCAAGTACAACAATTCGATACCTACTGGCAAGCCATGGAGAGCTTTCTGAAAGGACAATTAAAGAAATGATGGGCATAATCGGTTAGCGGGGGTTTTTTCCCCCTCAGCCTCCACACCATCTAGCATAAGGAATTTAAGTTAAAAAAAACCGTTGAACGACAGCATCAGCGTGACGCAGAATAAACGCGGTTTAGTTTTGGCGGTGGTAGTTGCACACGCAGGTTATGCAAAATGTTACTGGGAGCCGGATTTATCTGCGATCTGGTGCAACCACACCAAAAAACAATTCAAGCAAAATTCCGCCTTTATTTTCACTATTGATCATCATAACACATATAATTGCTATCATTCGGTGGATAAATAACTACCTTCCGATCATCAAGCATCTTTATGCTGATGCCGGGGACCATTATGGAATACCAAATACCAATCTGCTTGCCTTTTTCATCGAGAACAGCAAACCCGAATTCTCCTTGTCGGCGGCAAAGCATTATTGCCCTTTGCCGCATTCGGGTACTAAGTTCCCTTAGCTCTTCCGGTTTTAATTCGACTTTTTTCCAGAGATCGGAATCCAATATATAGGCTTTATTTAATCCCAGAATTGATCGCGGGTAGGTATCCGAACCGGTAATGTAATAGTTAAGATCGGGGTTTATTTCAGCTTTATTAAAGGCAGCGGTTACATCAGCATCGGGTACGAATTTACCGTAATTTTTAAAACATGTACAGGCAGTAGTAGATAGAAAAACTAAAAATAACAAAGCAAATAACAGCAGCTTGTTTTTAATAATTATTGGCATGGTCATTTTTATATCTCCTCATATTGACCATTATGAATCAGCGACGAGATTCAAAACGTGTTCTTGTTTCTTGATCACCCAGTTAATGAATCAATCTTTTTTAAGATCGGATCATCAGCCAAAAATATATTGGTGGTTTCAGTTTCATCATCAAAAACAAGAACTGCCGATCCGGCTTTAAGTTTGTATTTTACCTGTTTGAAATTTGTTTCCATGGAAGCCTCAATTGCACCATAATCAGTTCCATCTCTGGAAATAAATTCTTCTATAACCCCTTTTAAGGCTTTAGAGCTGAGTTTATTTACTGGAATTATATGGATCAACATTTTAATTTGCTCCATGCAAAAGCAATTGATGAATATGCCGCCTTACTTCTTCTTATAAACATTCAATCCTATCTTAATGCTTTCCTTCTCAGGAACAGAAATATTCCCTTCCGTTGATGCAATGATAATAGTCTTTCCTGACGACGAAGGACCAAACTCTTTAGATAGATCAACCTTAATAGTCAGGATATTGTTTTCCACTTTCATCTCTACATTTTTCATCTTTTGTTCTCCTTATAGGAATTTATTATTTGCATGGTTTCGGTAGCTTAGTCTGCACTCTCTTCATTTCTTCCAGCAATTCCTTTTACTGATAACACCTTTACTGTCTAATAATTTTTATTTTCGGTCGATAATCAAAATTTTGTTTTCTGCGGGCGATAGTCGTTAATGCTAATCACGTTATTCTTCCTTTGCCTATTACCTGGTAAATCTCCGTCTTTAAAATACAATTTCTGGAATTCACTTTTGGGACGGTTATAGTTCAAATATGACATCGGAGATTCATTGAGCAGAAATGAAACATCGAATGGTGATTTTTGACCATCACTTAAACAAACCTTCGCCTGAAATATAAGGTCGTTCATTGATCCCGAGACTCGCCGATCAACTATTTTAGAAAAGAATATTCTCTGACTCTCTTGTTCGATGACATTTTCATACACGACCTCATTCCCGTCTACTGTCATAAACTCTTTCATACAGTGCAATGCTTCTCGAACAAACTGTTTGTCGTTGGTAATCCCCCGCCCATGCAGGATCATTGAGTATAATGATGCAGTGTTTGCCAGAATGATATATTGGGTACGCTGTACTGTGAACAGGTGTGCGTTCCAGTCTAGTAGGGGATTTCTGATCTCATCGTGTGAAATAGTTGGCAAAGGAGCAATTCCTATTTTTTTAGCCAGTTTTAATGTGAGCCGAAATATCATTGCTTTAAACCTTCTCAATGGTCGTGCTTTTTATAGCATAATGCATCATTTTTTGAGCAGTTTCAACTGTCCGATTGAAATATTTAAACCTCCGATAGAAAGGGAAAATTATAAAACAGTACAGGCTAATTTTCTTAAAAAAAGGGTATTTTTAAAAGAGCGTATATTTTCTTGAAAATCCTGGTCTAAATCATTCAAAAATATGAGTCGTTGAATATTAATAAGTTAATCTAAAGTTATTCTCATGTTATTACATATTCACCTAGCTGTCATCAAATTGTAATATTTTAACTGTATATTGCTTCAAATTTATTTGGAGGAGGGAAAATGAAAATTCCAACCATGCATGATGCCTTCAACATGGCCATCAAGATTATCGTCATCATACTTACAGTGTTTATCATTGCCGTACTGGTTGTCGGCCTGTTTCATACGATTTGGGAGATTAAGGAATTTTTGTTTACAAAGTCAATCGGTCAATCATTCAACATCATTGTTGTCAATATTTTAACTTTTCTCGTCATCATTGAACTCTTCAGGAGTTTTCTCGTCTATTTTGAGATTCACCGGTTTCGCCTGAACACGATGATTGATCCGGCCATTATCTTTGTCATCCGTGAATTGATCGTCAAGCTTTATGGCGAACAGAACATGTCCTGGGAAACAATTACCGCTTTTGGATTCCTTCTTTTGTGCCTCGGAATCATCCGAAGCCTTGCCGTGAAATACAGTCCCCATGCTGAAATGGGGCAATGAAACCGTCTTCGCTAAACTATAATAACACAAGGTGTAGTCAGTAAGCAGTTCTTCCTGTACTGTTGTTTTTCTTATTTTTCCAAAACATACAACATTTCAATCGGAAATAATTAAATAAATGCTGAACTCTAACTCAACATGTGTTACAAATATTGTAAGCGGGTCAATTCCTAATGATAAATAACATATAACGTCATCATAACGCTCGTTATGCACGATCAAAACACAGCGGCAGATGTTGCAGTCAATTCCGGATACCGGAAAAGAATATTTTCCTGGGCGTTTTATGATTGGGCTAATCACGGCTATATAACCACAACGGCAACCAGTTTTTTCCCCCCATATTTTATAGCTATCGCAACACCGGCCTTTTTGCTTGTTTCAACTATTGGTAAAAATGCAACTGTATTGGCTCGTAACACTGCGTCAAATATTTTCGCTCTGACAATATCAATGTCTCTACTTACAGCAGCGATTCTGTCGCCGTTTATTGGTGCATATGCTGATATTACCGGATACCGGAAACGCCTTCTCCTGATTATGACCATGATCGGTGGAACAATATCATCCCTGATGTTCATGCTAACTACAGGGCACTGGGTACTGGCACTGGCATTTTATTTTGCAACTCAAGTTACAATATACATTGCATTAGGCCTGAATAGCAGCCTTCTTCCTCACATTGCTAGTCATGCCGATCTGAACCAAGTCTCCTGCCTTGGTTATGCTATGGGATATGCTGGTGGCGGCATTTTACTGCTATTCAACACTCTTCTCTATCTTTTTGCCGACAAATTCGGATTGAGTGGCAATCTGGCGGTGCGGATTGCTTTTCTCAGCGCGGGCATCTGGTGGATAGCATTCACACTGCCGCTCTTGCTTTATGTGCCAGAACCACCTCCTACCCCACTTACATTTGTGATAAAGCATTCAACATTACTGGGGTCATTTATCCGCTTAGGCCAGACTCTAAAATCGATTCGGCACTATAGCGAACTCTTCAAAATGCTCATTGCTTTCTGGTTTTACATGGAAGGGGTAGGCGCAATTATTTTGCTGGCAACAGCTTACGGCACGGTGCTCGGTCTTGACATTTCCGTGCTCATCGGAACACTCCTGATGACTCAGTTTGTTGCTTATCCCTATTCTATTGCCTATGGATATATGCCCAATTCAACTAAAACTTACAGCTCTGCTATTTTGTCAATGATCATCTGGACAGGCATAACCTTCCCCATCATGGGTGTGTACGCAAATATAAATGGGCAGCTGGGCATTATCGAAACCTTTGAGCTTATGGCCGGAAATCAGCTTTTAGGCTTTCTTTTTTCCGTATTTATCGGAAGACGCTTATGCTCAGGTCTTGCCCGGCATATCGATAATAAACGTGCAGTAATTATCGGACTTATAATCTATAGCATTATTCCTTTCTGGGGCTTTTATCTTCACACCAAAGCTGAGTTCTTCATGATCGGTTGGCTTGTTGGTGTGGTACAGGGAGGAACGCAGGCGCTCAGCCGGTCAATTTACGCAAGGTTGACACCGGTATCCAAGTCCGGTGAGTTTTTTGGATTCTACGGTTTGAGTGAAAAGTTTGCCGGGCTTTTAGGTCCTCTTCTTTACGGCATTGTGGGCCAGATTACCCATAGTACGCGTTCCAGCATTTTGTCGATTGCCATTTTTTTTATTCTGGGAATATTAGTTCTGACAAGGGTTAATGTTGATAAGGGATCACAGATTGCAGAGAGCGAGGAACCTTCAATGAGAGGTACTGCTACCATAAGTGCTAATTCATAGGTAATAAAATGTATATTATTAAACTGACATTATTTTTAATCCTCACTATCATATTAGTACCAATATTATTTATCTTCCTTATTATCCTTTACCCCTGGCACAAGACTATTGGACCAGTGATATTGCAATGCTGTGGTTGGGTCTGTCTCAGAATATTACGGGTGACTATTGAACAAGCAGATACAATTAATATCTCCGACATGAAAGGTAAAGGAATCATTCTAATTCCAAACCATGTATGTTTCCTCGATATTTTTCTTATGGCCGCTCTCTATAGAACTGTTTATGTAAGCAAAATGGAGGTTAGAGATTACCCGATCATTGGACAGCTTGCCTGGTTAATTGGGATCATCTTTGTACAGCGGGATTCCGTTACCGCTCGTTATCGGGTATTGCGAGAAGTAGTTAGAAAATCGAAGGAACGAATAATTACGATATTTGCTCAGGGGACTACCGGCAGCATTGCTGATCATCTGCCATTTGAATCCGGCGTGTTCAAAACAGTAGAGATGGATCATGACATTATTTTGTTTCCCGTAACTATACACTACAAGGAAGATTCGGAGATTGCGTGGACCAGCGAGAAGATACTCATTGATAATCTTATAAATATATGTGCTCAGAAAAGAATCCATGTTAAAGTAACTGTTCATGAGCAGATTTCCATTGATGACTATAACGATAAAACGATTGATGAAATATCCACAATTGCTCAGGATAGAGTACTTACCAAATTAAAGGAAAGTTATTAATTGAACAATTAAATTTTTTAATAACTCTCTTTCAAGCAGTAATCATCAATTTTGACATCTCCCCACCACTGAACAGTTGTAGGTGAAACAGATAATCAACTTCTTCCTGTTATCTACAAATCGTCAATCCTGACGAAAATGCTGGACTTCAATCCGTAATAAATGAGACGGTGTATTCCCTCTTTTAAAAAAAATGAATAGTGCTATTATAACATCCAAATTTATAGGAAGAAAGCGAAGTTCGTATATTAATTGTTGGCGCGCCACGGAGATTGCACGAAATGCGAAGCTTCGCGTTGTGGTGGATCGCCTTCATTTCATGATAGACTGCGCGGGCTTTCGTGAACGGCACACAGCATCAGACCAGTAAGAGGTAGAAGCGTCATGTACCTTGATTTGACTGTCCAGGTCGCCGCGATGGTTTTATGGCTTGTGGCGGAGGCGTACCTGATCCTAAGGGACCGTGCTCGTGGAAAGGGAAAGAGGGAGATAGATCGAAGAACAAGGAACTTCAACACGATCGCAACCGTAGTGGCGTTGGCGTCGGCCCCGATAGCAATCTTGGTTCCTGTACTTCGGTTCGACGTTTCCGGAGCTACAATGGTGTTCTGGCTCGGGATTTTGGTGATGTTTTTTGGGCTATTTCTACGGCACTGGTCGATCATCATTCTCGGAAAGTACTTTCGAACGACTATAGAACTTGAGAAGGGACAGAAGGTAGTTCAGAAGGGTCCGTACAAGTACATAAGGCATCCGTCGTACGCTGGGATTATTCTTTTCTTTCTAGGATATGGCCTCCTCTCGAAGAATTGGCTTTCGCTGTTCGTTGCAGTTTGTCTGCCAACGGTTTCGCTCGTCTACCGGATACGGATTGAGGAAGTAGCTTTGGCGGAAGGCCTCGGGGCGGAATACGCAGCATATCAAGGGAAGACGAAGAAACTGATCCCAGGAATATGGTGACAGGAGCGGGAGGCCCCAAGGGTGGCGCTCCAACAAAAAGTTGAAGCTGACGCCCTGAGTTCTGCTTTTGGAGTCTCAACATCAGCCGCCTACCAACTGTGAGTGCGGGCTGAGGCGGGGGCGCAGCTTAACTCTATGTTGCACATTTCAAACTGTAATTCACAACGTCAAACCTTTTCAAAATTGTTTGTTAGTAGGTGTAGTCAGTAAGCACTTTTTCCTGTTAGCGTGATTTTCGCCAGTGCTTAAAATTCTGAAGGTTACAAATGGTAATTATTGGATTGTGGCTGCTTTAACAGATGTGTCCCATGTAAAAATGTTATATTTATAACGTTGCTCAGGATAATTAATATAGGACGACATGATTCAATTAAAGTTTACCAAATATCTTTTAAAGACATTTTGTGATATACTTTTTTGGATTTTTTTACTGCTATGTGCAAAATCTTGTATCCCTTTGGGAGGATGAAGAATGAAAATGCTACATGGCTTTATTAATTCTCCTCTTGTGCGTTATGTCGTCTCGATTTGCATCACTATAGCGGCACTTCTGTTACACCAGGCATTAGTGAAGCTCGTTGGCGGCAACTTGCCGACATACATTTTCTTCTACCCAGCCGTGATAATCGCAGCACTTTTTGCTGGCTTTCGGGCCGGACTTCTGGCAACTGGAACGGCTGCACTTCTTGCGGATTACTGGATTATCACCCCTGTGAGATCTTTTACTATTTCGTCCCTCCCCGATGCCATAGGTCTAGCCATTTTTGTGTTCAATGGCGTGCTTATAAGCGTTATAGCCGAGCTTTATCGCCGTACCCGGACAAAGGCAGCAAATTATGCGGCAGAGTTGGCACTTCGGGAGAGCGAGGAGCAATATCGAAATTTATTTGAAAATGCCAATGAGGCCATTATAGTGGCTCAGGATGGAAAATCGGCATTTTTCAATCAGATGACTATCAGCCTTCTGGGCTACTCCAGTGAGGAGCTCTCGTCAAAGCCATTTGTTGATTTCATTCACCCGGATGATCGGGAAAAGGTTTATCATGCATATCTTAAGCGAATTGAAGGCAAGGAAATTCCTTTCAGACATTCTTATCGGGTTATCCGTAAAGACGGCAACATCCTGTGGGTAGAGCGGAATGCTGTCTTGATAACTTGGAAAGGTAAACCAGCCACCTTGAATTTCTTAAGTGACATCACCGAGCGCAAGCAGGCAGAGGAGGCATTGACCAATAGTGAAGCTAAGCTCCGCAAGGAACAGAATTTCAGCCAGCTACTTCTCGATACTTCCCCTGCATTGATCGTGGCGATTGGTTTTGACGGGAAGACCCTGATGATGAACAAGGCGCTATTGGACACCCTTGAATACGCAGCAGAAGAGATTAAAGAAGCCGACTACCTGACGACGTTTGTGCCAGAAGAAGACCGAGGAATGCTCTCCGATGTATTCCAGAAGATCATTCAGAAAAGGATTGCGACGGTCAACGAAAACCGGATCATAAGCAAATCTGGCAGGACATATCTCATTGAATGGCATGGCAGGACGGTAAGCCATGAAGTGGAAGGTTCTGGCTTTTTCGTAGGAGTAGGCATCGACATTACCTCGCGCAAGAAAATGGAAGAAGCGTTACGCCAGAGCGAGGATAAATACCGAACCCTTCTTGAAAGCATTGACAATGGCTATTGCGAACAAGACCTTGCCGGCACCTTTACCTTTTTAAACGACTCAATGTGCCGAATATACGGGTATCCCAAAGAGGAATTGATGGGTATGAATTACAAGCAGTATACAGATAAGGAGAGCGGGAAAAAATGTTTTCAAGCTTACAGGAATATTTATAAAACTGGTGAACCTGGTAAAGTATTTGATTTTGAGATTATCAGAAAAGACGGGACCAAAAGACACATTGAGTCATCTGTATCATTACAAAAAGATTCAGCAGGTAAACGGATAGCGTTTAGGGGAATTGTACGGGACATCACCGA
>DLME01000213.1 GCA_002479215.1 Syntrophaceae bacterium UBA7544 | reverse complement strand
GTTTTCGTCTTCTTAATTCTTAAAGACTGGGACAGTCTGCGTGACAAGTTTTATGCCGCTCTACCGCAATGGTCGCGTAAACATACGGAGAGTATTTTTTCGATTCTTCAAAATTCAGTAATCCGTTATCTTCGCGCCAAATTAATCTTGGGACTGATTGTCGGAGTCTTCGTTTATATCTTGTTGACAATTTTGAGAATTGATTTTGCTTTGCCTCTCGCTGTGTTTGCGGCGGTTATGGATCTCGTACCTACGATTGGACCGGTACTAGCCGGTGGGCTTGCTGTCCTGGTAACCCTGGCGACAGCCCCGGAAAAATTTATCTGGGTGGGTATCGGGTATTTGACTATTCAACTGCTGGCGAGCAATCTGATTGGTCTGAAAATCCAGGGCTCGCAAATGAAGATCCATCCGGCGTTTATCATAATGCTCACTGTTCTTGGGGCATATTTTGCCGGAATTCTGGGGTTTATTATTGTCCTACCTCTGACTATGACTATTTTGGGCATATTCAGGTATTTGCGAGATAGCACGCGTACCGGAGGGTTTAGCTAACTTTACGCACAAGACCAGATAAAAATGGAATTTAACATAGTTTTAGATTGGTTTCAGGAATATTTTCGCACAATAGTAGCAAATTTTAAATCCAAATGACAAATAGGGGAATCTCGGGTAATGGCAAAAACAAGCATCCCAATCGAAATAACCGAATCCCGGCAGCGCAAAATTATCGCCATTAGCGTTATCGTATTTGTTCTATTGGCCGCATTGATCGTTTTCCTGGACTGGAACCAGATTCACCAAATTATGGGCAAGGCACACTGGCCGTTAGCGCTTGTGGCGCTCTTATTTATCATTATTTCTTATTGCTGTTTGAGTTTTGGGTATGTGTTAGTTACCAGGGTATTTGGCATAAAAATGGGGTGGTGGAAAGTATTTGAGGTAGGTGTCGTTTCGACGACATTAAATAATATCCTGGGTTTTATGGGAACCGCCGGGCATTCCCTGCGTGTGGAATTAATCAAAGGGCCGGAAATTGATGCCGGCGAGGTTCTGGCCAGCTCGATTTTTCATTCGTACCTCAATAATGTGATGTTGCTGGTGATGCTGGCCCTGGGTCTAATTGCCCTGCTGGTTAGTCGTACGGTGTACGGGGGCAGTGCTGTAGGACTTTGGCTGATTGCAGCTGTCCTGATTGTTTCGCTGGTTGCCAGCACCGCAATAATTTTTGTTCCTCAGTTCAAGTCCAGATTATTCCACCTTATCGAAACTATCTGGCACTTTTTTACTCACCACGATATAGCGCCATTTCTCAAGGATTTCGATCATGCGTTGACACGCGGTTTGATTACCTTAAAGAATCGCCAGTGGGAATTGACTCTACTGTTGGCGTTAATGGCTGGTGAATGGGCATTCGAGGCGGTTGCACTTTGGTTTTGCTTTGGTGCTCTTGGCAAAACTCCAAACGTAGGTGTGCTTTTGTCCGGGTTTGGCATCGGCCTATCCGCGGGCAATCTATCTTTCATCCCTGGTGGACTGGGTGTACAGGAAGCCTCGATGGCGGGAATATACGCATTATTGGGAATGTCTTTCGCCCAGGCCGCATTGGTGGCCATTCTTTTCCGGGTTGTTTCTGATTTCATTCCCTTCTTTATAAGTTTGCCATTTTACGAGCGGCTCCTGCAAAAGAAAGTTGTAATCAAACCAACCTTATCCGAAAAACTTTAAAGTGCATTTCAAGGGCCGAATTAGAGCTAGCCAAAATAATCACTCATATTTAGTTAATCAATTAACCATTATGGAAATTACATAGTTTCGTAACATGTCCACTAATAATTTTATAACTTCTAAATGCGCTGAATGCTAAATTTGTCAGTGGTTATATCTAGATTTTAAAAGCCTCACCGATGGCTCCCTCATGTGATGCCAGCGTAGGACCTTTCCTTATCCGATCGCGGATGCAAGAAACTGGCTTACAAATAGAGATAAGACATGACAAGTTCATCCAGCCAACAAAATAATTCATTTTGGGCGCTCTCTTCCGCTGATGCTTTAAGTCAGCTCGGGACGACCAAGGATGGGTTGACCCAAGACGAAGTACAGAAAAGGCTCTTAAGTTTTGGCGCCAATCTCCTGAAACCTAAGAGGAAAACTGACACAATAACTCTCTTAATAAACCAATTCAGGAGTCCCCTTGTTTTAATTCTTATATTTGCGGCTATATTGTCTTTTTTTCTGGGAGATCCGGTAAATGCAGCCATTATACTGATCATCGTGGTCGCCAGCGGCCTGTTAGGATTCTGGCAAGAGAGAGGTTCCACTAATGCTGTCCAAAAATTGATGGCCATCATTCAATTAAAAGTATCTGTAATACGCGGAAGGAATCCCATTGATGTCCCGACTGAAGAAATTGTTCCCGGAGATATTATTTCGCTTTCCGCAGGCGATGTTGTACCAGCCGATTGCCTGATCCTTGAGTCTAAAGACCTTTTCGTGGATGAAGCTACCCTTACCGGTGAGACTTACCCGGCCGAAAAGATGGTAGGGTTATTGTCGAAGGAAACCCCCATCAGTCACCGGACGAATTCGGTTTTTATGGGAACCCATGTTATTAGTGGTAGTGCCAAAGCTGTGGTAGTGAACACCGGGACGAGCACCGAATTTGGCAGGATTGCAGACCGTTTGCGGTTCCGACCACCCGAGACCGAATTTGAGCACGGAATAAAAAACTTCGGCTATTTTCTCATGATTGTCACGTTGATTCTCGTTTTGGCAATCTTGGCTATCAACATCTATTTCAAAAGGCCTGTGCTAGACTCGATCCTTTTCTCTCTGGCGCTGGCAGTAGGTTTAACCCCGCAGTTGTTGCCGGTTATTATCAGCATCAACCTTTCCCATGGAGCCAAACGTATGGCGGAACAAAAGGTCATCATCAAACGTCTGGAGTCCATTGAAAACTTCGGCAGCATGAACGTACTGTGTTCTGACAAAACGGGTACCTTGACTCAGGGCATCATGAATTTGCATTCCTTTGTTGGCGCCGAAGGTAATGAAAATGAGAAAGTATTATTGTACGCCTATCTCAACTCCTCCTATGAAACCGGATACAATAATCCTATCGATGCGGCCATCCGGGTTCATAGTCCTCTGGATATATCTGCCTATCATAAATTGGATGAGGTGCCCTATGATTTCATTCGGAAAAGATTGAGTATTTTAGTTTCAACCAAAGATGGCAACCTGGTAATCAGCAAAGGCACGTTACCCAGTCTGTTTACCATCTGTTCAACAGCCGAGACAGCCGGTGGCATTGTAGATGTTGCCAGCGTCCAGGGAAAGGTACAGGCCCAATTTGAGGACTTCAACCGCCAGGGATTTCGTGTATTGGGAATCGCTTACCGGCCATATGGCACCGGTAATACCATCACTAAAGAGGATGAAAAAGGTTTTACTTTCCTCGGATTCATCATTCTTGATGATCCGATTAAACCGGGTGTCGCCGACACGATTAAGAAATTGAAACAGCAGGGCATTTCCTTAAAAGTTATTTCTGGCGATAACAAACTGGTGACGGCACATATTGGGGAGCAGGTCGGGTTAACAGCTACACAGATCATAACTGGGGCAGACCTTCTTAATATTTCGGATGCCGCCTTGGTTCAGCGAGCGAACGAAGTGAGCCTTTTTGCGGAGATTGAGCCCAATCAAAAACAGCGTATAATTATTGCTCTCAAGAAGGCAGGTAATGTGGTTGGTTACATCGGTGACGGAATAAATGATGCTCCGGCGCTGCATGCCGCTGATGTGGGTATTTCCGTGAACAGCGCCGCGGATGTGGCCAAAGAAGCGGCAGATATTGTACTGCTAGAAAAGGATCTGGGTGTGCTCGAGCGGGGCGTCCAAGAAGGAAGAAGAACCTTTGCCAATACGATAAAGTACGTTTTTATGGCCACCAGCGCCAATTTTGGCAATATGTTCAGCATGGCAGGCGCATCTCTCTTTCTGTCATT
>DLME01000100.1 GCA_002479215.1 Syntrophaceae bacterium UBA7544 | reverse complement strand
TCTTATTTTCCCAATTCATACAACATTTCAATCGGTAATAAACATAATCCGAACCTACATTTTGTGGCCAAGATTTCCTTGACACAAGACCGTAATTCCTATAGTTCAACCATGTAAAAACAATATCTTATCAAAAAACAAAACAAACTCGAACACTATTATTTGGCGGATACGGATCAAAAAAATGACTAAGAAAAAATTTGACCACAAAATTTTAATTATCGGCTATGGCTCGGTTTCGCAATGCACTTTGCCAATTCTTTTTGAGCATTTGAAAGTGGACCCGAAAAATGTCACTGTTATGGATTTTGAAGACAAAGTCCAAAGTTTAAAGAAATTTACTGATAAAGGTGTACAATTTGTCCGAAACCGCGTTACCCTGGAAAATATGGGCAAAGAGCTTGCCAAATACACTGACAATGGCGGCCTGATTATAGATTTGGCCTGGAATATTGGCGCCAATGATATTATTGGCTGGTGCCATGACAATAATATTTTGTACATAAATACTTCAGTTGAGGTTTGGGATTCTTTAGAAGGGATACACAAAGACAGTCCGTTTGAAAAATCTTTGTACTGGCGGCAAATGAAACTCCGCGAAATGATCAAAGACTGGCCAAAAGACTCCACCAGTGCAGTGGTTGACCATGGCGCTAATCCAGGGCTGATTTCACATTTTGTAAAACAGGGCCTGATTGATATTGCAAATAAAATGATAGCTGATGGCAAGGTAACCGTGAAAGACAAAGAAATGGAAGAATTAATCAAATCCCGAAAATTTGATTTGCTTGCCCAAAAACTAAAGGTCAAAGTCATTCATTGCAGCGAGCGCGACACGCAAATTACTAATCGCCCCAAGGAAGTGGATGAATTCGTGGGCACCTGGAGCATAGAAGGCCTTCGGGAAGAAGGCACAGCGCCAGCGGAAATGGGCTGGGGTACACATGAGCAAAAACTTCCGAACCTAGCGCATGTTCCACCATATGGCCCAAAAAACCAAATCGCTTTGGCGCAAATGGGTATGAACACCTGGGTCAGGTCTTGGATTCCAGACCAGGAAATTGTGGGCATGGTTATCCGCCATGGCGAAGCTTTTGGATTATCAGATCGACTTACAGTTTGGGAAGAAGAAAAGGCCGTTTTCCGTCCCACCGTGCATTACGCATACATGCCTTGCCACGAAACTTTGTCTTCCATTTGCGAACTTCGCGGCAGAAATTATGTTTTGCCGCCAAAATTAAGAATTATGGGCGATGAAATTACTACTGGCGCGGATATCTTAGGCGCTTTGCTTATGGGCCATGAATACACTTCCTGGTGGACAGGCAGCGATCTTTCCATAGAAGAAGCCAGAAGGCTGGCACCAGGACAAAATGCCACAACTTTGCAGGTCGCGCTCGGGGTTATCAGCGCAGTACTTTGGATGATAGAAAACCCGAAAAGGGGATTGAATTTACCCGATGATTTACCGCACGACTTTGTACTGGATATTGCTAAACCTTATTTAGGCAATTTTATTTCCAAGGCCTCGAACTGGACTCCCATTAAAAACCGCGTAGTCTATTTTAAAGAAAACCCAGCGAACACTCCCACTGCCGACGTTTGGCAATTTGAAAACTTCCGGTTTATTCCATAAATAATTATAAAAAGTATGCCCGAATCAATTAATTATAATAAAATAATCACAAAAGGATCAGGACTGACAAGTCAAAAACTAAGACGCAAGGGTGGTGAAGAAAAAACGTACCCGGATCGTGTCGGTTTCAAGATTGCCCTAAATGGATGAGTTTCAATTTACTTGAAAATATAAAAAGATCTGATATTGAAATTGCTATGTCAAGCACCATTTAAAAATATTTAATTTGAACTCTATGACTGAGACCAGGAAACAACTTTTGCAGGAATTGGCTGCTAAAAACGGCACGCCGCTGTTTGTGGTTGACCACGAAGTCCTGCGCAACAATTTTAAGGAATTCCGTGAAAAATTGCCGGATGTGCAACCGTATTTTGCGGTTAAGGCTAATTCCAATCCTGAGATAATTAAAACCATGTTTGACCTTGGCTCTAGCTTTGACGTGGCTTCAATTTACGAATTCAAGCTTATTTATAAAAATATTGAAACCTGGCCGGACAAAGAACGCCAAGATTTTATTTGGGACAAAATTATTTACGCCAACACTATTAAACCGTTCAAAGTTTTGACAAAATTAAACCCGTACAAAATTTTGGTAACTTTTGACAATATTGAGGAACTGAAAAAAATCAAGCAACGCGCGCCGGACGTAGGGCTAATTTTACGCATTCGCGTGCCCAACACCGGAAGTATGGTGGAGCTGTCTTCCAAATTTGGCGCGCATCCCGGCGAAGCCGTGGATCTAATTGCCGAGGCCATTGGCATGGGTTTGGATGTGGAAGGCATTAGTTTTCACGTGGGCAGTCAATGCAATAATTTTGACAACTATTTGCAAGGGCTAAATTTTACGCATTCTATTTTGAAGGAAGTTGCTTTGCGGAATTTTGAAATTGGTTTTACGGATAAAGAGGGCAAAAAGAAAAAAGTTTTGGATATTGGCGGCGGGTTTCCGGTTAAATACACACCGGATGTAAAATCATTTTCTGCTTTGGCTAAAAAATTGAATTTGGAAATTAAACGCTTGTTCGGCAAAGACAACATCCAGGTTATTGCCGAACCTGGCCGATTTATGGTGGCCACAGCCTGCACCTTGGTGACAAAAATTATTGGCAAATCCATTCGCGACGGCAAAACTTGTTATTATCTTGATGATGGCGTGTATCATACTTTTTCCGGCCAGGTTTATGACCACCAGCATTACCCGCTCCACGCTTTTAAAGATGGCGAACTCAAACTTTGTGCCACTTTTGGACCGACCTGCGACGCTTTTGATACAATCTCACTGGCTGATGAACTGCCGGAAGATTTGCAAATTGACGATTTGCTTTACGCGGAAAATATTGGCGCTTACACTTTAGCCTCGGCCACGGACTTTAACGGCTTCCCGGTTGCCAAAGTCGCGCACATTAACAGGGAAAATATATAGACCTTTTGCCAAATAACATTCCGGTTAATTTTTCCAAATTTCGAAAAAGAGAAATAATGGGGACGCCTCTATTTTTTTAGACTGGTCACAGAATAACCAAAACTACCTCATTGGGCAGAGGAACTTATGGATCGGGAAACGGCACTGAAAGCCATCCAAGAAAATGTGAAGAATGAAAACCTGATCAAGCATATGCTGGCTACGGAAGCCATTATGCGGGCGCTTGCCCGGCGGTTCACTGAAAATGAAGAAGAGTGGGGGCTGGCTTTTACCAACAGTCATCTACCATCCCAAGAGGTATAAGATCAATAAAGTAAGTAATAGAGCCATTGTGGAGCTGTTGACCGGAAGCGCATTCCCGCAGGAAGCTGCAATTAAGAAAAAAATATTCTTTACCGGTAAGAGCCAAAGATTTTTACAAAACGCTCATCCACGGAATTTGAGAAATAGCGGAATCATTGTGCCTAACAATTAAGAAAGGAGATACATATGGCAAATAGTAACGAACAAAAAGCGATAGATGACTTAAAGACTGTAGCACCGGAATTTGCGAAACTTACACAGGACTTTCTTTTCGGTGATATCTGGAAACGTCCCGGACTCTCGCAGCGCGATAAAAGCTTAATTACTGTCACATGCCTGGTTGCTCTGAATCGTATCGAACAGGTCGAGTTTCATCTTAAAAAGGCTTTGGAAAACGGCCTCACGAAGGAAGAACTTGTGGCTGCGATCACGCATATTGCATTTTACGCCGGGTGGCCCACTGCAGCCTCGGGCCTTACTCACTTGAAAAAAGCAATTGATCAGCAATAAATTGATGGAGGAAAAATGATGATTCTGGTGGCTTATTTTTCCCATAGTGGCAACACTCACGAAATTGCCAACCAAATTCACAAAAGCGCGGGCGGCGATATTTTTGAAATTCAGGCCGTAAAGCCCTATCCTAATGATTACGACGCGGTTGTACAACAAGCAAGGCAAGAACTGGATTCCGGCTACAAACCGGCATTGAAAACAAAAATGGAGAATATCAAGCCGTATGATTTGGTTTTCATAGGCTACCCTATTTGGTGGGGCACGTTTCCCGCTCCAGTCAAAACCTTTTTGTCAGAATACGATTTTTCGGGAAAGACCATTGCACCGTTTTGCACGCACGAAGGAAGCGGTCTGGGACGAAGCGCTACGGATATCTCGAAACTTTGCCCAAAATCGGCCTTGCTAAATGGTGCTGCCATTCGGGGAAGGGATGTGAAAACCGCGCGAAACAAAGTATCCGAGTGGTTGCGAGAAATTAAAATCACGAGATAAGGAGTTTCATTAAAAAAGATTCTTGAAAGAGCAATGTGATCTTTTTGGTACAACAGGAGTCAAATCTTTACTCTTGACATTTTACCGCCACAGAGAATAAAAAAATACGGTCATACTAGCTCGATAATTCGGTATTTTTTTAGCTTATTAAGCGGTGTTTCATAATTTAATCCGCACCATCAATATAAAAAGGAAATAGTACTATGATTAAAACAGTCGAACAGTATCTGGAAAGTTTGAATGACGGCCGGGAAGTCTGGTGTCTGGGTGAAAAAGTGGCCGATGTCCGGACACATCCCACGGTCAGCACCATTGTGGAAATGGCCGCGATGGATTACGTTTTACCCAACCACCCCGACTACCGGCACCTTTTCGTTACCCAGGACCAAGACGGCGAGGATATCAATTTTCTGCTTACCTCTCCTAAAACGCCGCAGGATATGCTTCGCAGGCGCGAATGCTACATGGTGGGCATGCGGGCGGGCGGCGGCGTGCTGGTGCACTGCATGGGCGCGGACGCTCTGGCCGCTTTCAGTGTGGCTGCGGAGGTGATGGACAAAAAGCTGGGTACCCACTATATGGAACGCGTCGAAAATTACCGCCGCTATCTCCAGAAGAACGACCTCGCCCTCACCGGGGCGATTACCGACGTAAAAGGCGACCGCAGCCTGCACCCCTCGCAGCAAAAACAGCACAAGGATTTTTATTTGAGAATCGTGGATAAAAAAAAGAACGGCATCGTCGTCCGGGGCGCCAAGGTGCATATCAGCGCCTCGCCCTGCGCCAATGAACTGTTATGCCTGCCCTGCAGGACCCACGGTGAAGCCGACAAGGATTACGCCTTGGGTTTTGCCGTGCCTGTAAACGCAAAGGGCGTGAAGCTTCTGGGTGCGGAACCCAACACGCGCCTCTACGGCGACGAAGGGGAATTCGACTATCCGATGTCCCAGCATCTTCAACCTTCGGAATCGCTCATCATCTTTGACGATGTGTTCATCCCCTGGGACCGAGTCTTCATGTGCGGAGAATGGCAGTTCTCGCAGATTCTGGCTTACGCCTTTGCGAGCTACCACCGCTTGTTCGGTACCTGCAAGATGACGCACACGCTGGAAATGATGACCGGGGCGGCAAGCCTCATTGCCGAATACAACGGCGTTCAAAATGTTCCGCATGTGCGCAAAAAGCTGGCCTGGATGGCCTATATCACGGAAACGGTGCAGATGCTGGCCAAGCAAGCCTGCCTGGACCCGCAAACGGAATTCGGCATGGATGTAATGATGCCCAACCGCATGGCGATCAACGCCTCGAAGTGGACCTACGCGAGCAACTTCCACACGATGTGTCAGCACATGCAGGACATCGGCGGCGGACTGACCACTACCGTGCCGGCCTACCGCGACTGGAAAAATCCGGAGATTCAACCGTTCATTGAAAAATATCTGGCGGCCAAAGACGGCGTGCCCACCGAGGAGCGGCTGCGCATTTTGCGGCTGATCAAGGACATCACCGGCAATCACTGGCAGTTGGACACCATTCACGTCGAAGGCTCGATGGCCGCGCAGGAGATGTTCCTTTACGGCAGTGCTGACTGGAAAAAGTTTCAGGCGGCGGCAAGGCGTGCCGCGCATATGAACGGATGGCAGGAGAACCCTGTTTACGGCAAACTTCCCAGAATTCAGGATTGCGTGAAAATGCCGCCGGTGGATACATCCTATCAAAGCTTTCCGCCGACAGCAAAAAAATAAGGAGCAAAGAACAATAGAAAGGCACTTATGGATCGGGAAACGGCACTGAAAGCCATCAGAGAAAACGTTAAGAATGAAAACCTCATAAAGCATATGCTGGCTGTGGAAGCCATTATGCGCGCGCTTGCCCGGCGGTTCAACGAAAACGAAGATGAGTGGGGGCTGGCGGGTCTGCTTCACGATATCGATGTTGAGCTGACCCATGCCGATTTGAAAGTCCACAGTAAGCCAGGGGCGGAAATGGCAAAACAGTTGGGCGCAAGTGAAGCTATCTGTCGTGCAATTCTCGTCCACAACGAAGCGCACGGAGAGCCCTGTATGTCGCTGATGGATAAAGCCCTCTTTTGCGCCGATCCTTTGACCGGGCTCATCACTGCCGGAGCGCTAATTCGTCCCGATAAAAAGCTGGCCTCCGTGGAAGCCAAATCTATTCGCAAGCGGTTCAAAGAAGAGCGCTTTGCGGCGGGCGCGAATCGAGAGCAGATCGCAAAGTGCAGTGAGATCGGTTTGGAATTGGATGCATTTATTGAGCTTGGCTTGGAAGCGATGAAGGGAGTAGCAGGAGATTTGGGATTGTAATGTTACGTCGTCAACTAACGATAAACGGGATGGTTCTATTTTCGCCTCATCAAGCTTATCGAATATCATTGTATGAATTCAACCTATTTCCGCCGCTTCCTTGATAATAACCAACCCTATCCATCCCCGCTATTGTAGATAACTTGTTGACAACTTTTAAAATTAGTTTACAATAAAGTTGTCTACAAACAATTTGCGTAGGTACAATGGACATAAAAAAAATAATCCTCAATATTATCAGTAAAAAAGAAAAAGCTAGAGCTGCCGATGTTGTGAGCAGAACTGGCCTTTCGCGGGCATACGTGCATAGATTTTTAAAGAAGCTGACCGACGAAGGCTTGATCGTTCTGATGGGCAAGGCCAATCAAGCGCATTATGTTATTGCATCTGCTAAAGGCGCGCTCACGGCAAGACCTTCGAGAGTTAGAAAAATCATCACCAACAAGAGTCTGGCCGAAGACAAGGTGCTAAGCCAAATCAAGCAGGAAAGCTCTATTTTTCAAAGGCTGGCAGGTAATGTGTCTTCAATCATCGATTACGCTTTTACCGAAATGCTCAACAATGCTATTGAACATTCTTCATCGGAAAAGATTGATCTGATCGTCACGAAAACATCAATGGATATTCGTTTTGCTGTAGCGGATCAGGGCGTCGGCATTTTTAACAATATTATGAAAAAGAAGCGGCTGGTTTCTACAATGGATGCTATTCAGGATTTGCTTAAAGGGAAAGAAACCACGGCGCCGGAAGGGCACAGCGGCGAGGGAATCTTTTTTACATCAAAAATAGCAGATCGATTGACCATCAAGAGCTTTGGGAAAAAGATCGTTTTCGACAATGTCGGTCAGGATATTTACGTAAAGGATATTCAATCATCCAGGGGAACAAAGGTTGATTTTGTGTTGGGCTTGAAATCAAAAAAGACGCTATCCGATTTGTTTAATCAATACACTGACGAGTCTTTCCAGTTTAGTAAAACAGGCGTGAAGGTAAAGTTGTATCGTCAAAATAACGACTATGTATCCCGATCGCAGGCCCGTAGAATTTTGGCGGGTTTGGAGAAATTCAACACCATCGAACTTGACTTCAAAGACGTGGAAACCGTAGGCCAGGCCTTTGCCGACGAAATCTTCCGCGTCTGGAAGAACGCACATAAAGACATCAAGGTGACAGTGATAAATGCCAATGAAAACATTCTGCTCATGATCAGGCGCGCTGAAAAGTAGTTGACAACTTGTAGACAACTTTTAAATTTGAATTTAGTGATAGTTGTCTACTGTCAGAAAGCTGGGGCCAGATCTTGAAATATAATATTTTTATGCTTAACCGAATCGGAAATGACGTTCTCCTGTTTTTCGTATCGCATGCGTAAGTGAAAGGATATGCCATGAAACGAGTTGTGACGATTTTCCTTATTTTCATTATAGCAATTGCTGTTCTCGGTTGTCACAAAGAAACCGACCAGGTTAAGGTTAAAAAGATCATTACGGACATCCAGGCAGCGAGTGAAGCCAAGGATGTCAGGAAGATCATGAGCCATATTTCGAAAACCTACAGCGATCCTCAAGGTTTCAACTACGAAGGTATCAAAGGGCTGCTGCTCGGCTATTTCTTTCGCTACCCGAAGATATCGGTCTATATCAACAGTCTCACGATATCCGTTGAGGACACATCGGCCAGGGCTGAATTTCAGACTGTCCTGACCAGTGGAGAAAAGACCGGCTCCTTAACTGACGTGATCCCGCAGTCGCTCGGCGTTTGGGACTTCGACGTATCACTGAAAAAAGAATCGAGTGACTGGAAAGTTACCTCTGCCAAATGGGAACAAGCGGAAATGATGAAAACGGAGGAGCGATGAAACTCAGACAACAGAGGGACGCTTTTAAATTATAAACTTTAGAATAAACTTGGGATTAAATCTTCAATGGGGAGGAAACGATGAAGACTTTAAAACTGTTGGAGTATAGTCAATTTTTAAGGCACAAATATCTGGAAACCTTAAGCAAGCTCCCATGGGAGGAAGTTATCAAAGATCGAGGCGCCAGTTTCCCCTCCCTGAGAGATATCTTCCTGCATATTGTCTTTGTGGTGGATGTTTTTATTAATTATATATTGCAAGGCAATCCCAATTATCCGAGCGTCAACTATAATGAATACGGCAGCATCGAGAAAATCACGAAATATCTGGAACAGGTGGAATCCAAAGCCAACGCCTATCTGAGTAAAGTAAAGCCGAAAGAACTGGCGAGAAAAGTTGAGAGAAAGCTAAGGGACGGCTCGACATTCCTTGTAGCCGTTGAGGATATATTGCTCGACCTTTTCCAGGAAGAAACACATCATCGGGGAGAACTTATAGCGTTGTTATGGCAAATGGATGTTGCGCCTCCCCATAAGAGCTTTATTCAGTACCTGCGGTCGCAAAACTACATTGTGAATTGAGAATAATATTTTTCAAAAAGGAATTATATGCTTAAAGGCAAGGTTGCGCTTATTACGGGAAGCAGCAGGGGGATAGGCAAGGGAGCGGCGATCGAACTGGCAAAGTCCGGCGCATCGGTCGTAATTAATTATATTGCCGACAAGTCCGCAGCGGAAAGCGTTTTAAAGGAGATCAACTCCGGCGGAGGCAGGGCGTGCATTATCCAGGCGGACGTATCAAAACCAGGAGATGTGGAGAGACTGGTAATCGAATCCGCGCACACGTTCGGCGATATCGATATACTGATTAATAATGCCGGTATCGCCAAAATCCAATCATTTGAAAAAGTCTCCGAAAGCGACTGGGACGAAATCATCAGGGTGAACCTGAAATCGGTATTTCTGGTGACGAACGCCGTACTGCCCACCATGCGAAAACGAAGATGGGGCAGGATCGTTAATATATCATCGGTGGCGGCGCACACCGGCGGCCTTGTATCGCCGCAGTATACCGCTTCCAAGGCGGGCATTATCGGCCTGACACGTTATTATGCAAATGTCCTGGTCAGGGAAAGGATCACGGTCAATGCTGTGGCGCCGGCTCTTATCGAGACCGATATGTTAAAAAACACTAAAATAGATCCGAAACTGATACCGCTGGGGAGGTTTGGCACCATAGACGAGGTCGTTTCCGCGGTGATGTTTTTGGTTCAGAACGGATTTGTCACAGGACAGACTATTGATGTAAACGGCGGGTTGTACTTTCATTAATGGCAGGCTAATGCATTCAGGACGAAACTATAGAGAATTTAAGCTAACACCAGGCAATGGGGTGTCGGGTCTTTTTTCTTGTCAATTACAATCGACGAACCACGCAAGGGGCGAAGGGGTTAAATCTTTGCAAGGACTTAAAAAATAAAATAGAGGTGTTTTATGAAAGAAGTGATCAAGTTATTAGCCGAAAATCCAATGGGATTTCTGGCAACGGTGGAGAATGGCGAGCCGCGAGTTCGGCCATGGGGATTTCTGTTTGAAGAAAACGGAAAATTTTATTTTTGCACCAATAACACCAAGGATGTTTACAAGCAGTTACAGGCAAAACCTTTTATCGAATTTTCCACCAAAACCAGCAATTTTGTCTGGGTGAGGCTGCGTGGCAAAATTACGTTTACAGAGGATATGAAGATCAAAGAAAAGATTCTCGCGGGGAATGATTTGGTAAAATCAATATATCAGAAGGCAAATAATCCCATATTCAAAGCTTTTTATATCGAACATGGATCGGCAATCATTGGTGACTTTTCCGGCCAGCCGCCGAAAAGATTTACATTCTAGAGGCGAAGCGCGCGGTCAAATCTTTGCATGGCTCATTTTACGGTGAAAAGTTTTGATATAATCCAAGGCGCTTCAATTTAATTCTGGAGATACTGCAATGAGGTTTTAATATGAAAAAAATACATATTTTTCTTATTGTTTGTATTGGTTCTGTTTTTTGGGCAAGTCCCTTATATGCATGTACTAGCTTTGCTGTATTTGGTAACCATTTTCTTTATGGAATGAATTTTGATTATTTTCTTGTTCCCTTAAAATTTATTATTGATACTTACGGCTCTATAAAAACCTTTCATCTGGCATTTAATGTCAAGCTTCCAGGTATGGATTTTTTTGCAAAAACAGGCGGGATGAATTCAAAAGGTCTTTTTGGAGCATGTCAGATTCTGATGCCGCCGGTTGAAGTTCCTTCTCAGGCGGGTGTTAATGATATTTTCATTCCCATATTTTATGAATCATTTGCGCCTCTGGATAAAGTTCAAACAGTGGAAAATCTGTTAAAGGATAAGAGACTAATCAATTTTCCGGGAGCTTCCCATCATAACCTGTATGCAGATACCTCGGGAAATGGCATGATCATTGAGCCTGGAACAGATAAGAATCGTATTACAAAGATTGAAAACAATTTTATAGTCATGACTAACTTTCCTGTCTATGATTTGAAAGGTAAAAATTACACAGAAGCAAAGGGAATGGGAGCGGACAGGTATAAAATTGCTTATGAATATCTCAGAGACAATGTTGATAATTTCAGTATAGACAAAGGATTTGAGCTTCTACAAAAAGCTATTAATAAAGACCCGGGTTTAGCTACCAGATGCTCCATGATCTTTGATCCCATTCATAATGAAATATTTATTGCCATCGATAGAAATTTTAATAAAATTTGGAAAGCCTCGCTTGAAGAATCTACAATAGAAACATTTTCCGGTTTTAATATTTCAATAAAAAAGCCTTTGGATTCAAAGGGGCTTATGGCTTTAGAAATATCAATAAAGACACTTAATGATACTGTATAAAAACATATCAATCATAACGTTATTCTGACGAGGGGCAGACGCGTCAAGTCTTTGCATGGCTCATTTTTTAATTAGTGGAAAATCTATTCTTGACAATTGCAATCGGCGAACTACGCAAGCCATCAGCAGCCCTAGTTTTCCTACTTTTACAAAATACTGGATTACAGAATATTTGGGATGGTTCAATTTAAATGCAGATCGAAAATAGCAACGTCCATATAAAAAAATTTGGCCTTCTGCCTTTGTAGATAATCGGCGTATCGTTGATATACAAAGCCGCCTCATCCGATTATGGAGCGGTTCTATCCCTCATTCGCTATAGAGGCCCTCAATTGTATCGCCGTAACGTTTTATGATCTCGCGGCGGCGGAGCTTGAGCGTGGGCGTCAGTTCTCCGGCCTCTTCGGTAAAATCGTGCGGGAGGATGGCGAAACGCTTGATTTGTTCGTATGGCGCCAGACGGCCGTTGATATTCTTCACATGATCGGATACGGCCTGCCGAACCTTCTGTTCCTCTGCGATGGTTGCCGGTTCCATGTCTGCGAGATTTTCCCGTTTGGCGAAAACACGAAGTTCATGCTCATTCAAGGTCATCAAAGCTGTAAGATACTTGCGGCGATCGCCGTAAACCATGACCTGACTGATCAGCGGCAGGGTCCGGATGAGGTTTTCGATGTTCTGCGGGGCAATGTTCTTGCCGCCAGCCGTGACGATCAGATCTTTCTTTCGATCCGTAATGGTGATGAACCCCTCGTCATCCATGATGGCAATATCGCCCGTATGAAACCAGCCTTCAACGTCTATGGCCGCTGCTGTTGCCTCCGGATCCTTGTAGTAGCCGTGGAAAAGACCCTGTCCCCGGAGAAGCAGTTCGCCATCGGGGGCGAACTTTGCCTCCATTCCGGGAATCAATTGTCCCACAGTGCCGAATTTGAAACGTTCCGCCCGATTCACCGCCGCCGGGGCCACGGTTTCTGTCAATCCGTAACCTTCCAGAATCAGGAGCCCCGCGGCATTGAAGAATTCCAGAAGGTACATGGGCATGGGCGCTCCGCCGCACAAAAGATACTTGACCCGGCCCCCGAAGACATCATGTATTTTCTGAAAAACCAGACGATGGGCAACAGTATGTTTCATGGCCAAAAAAGGTGGTAGTGATCGATTTTTTTGACGGTAGGACGCCGCTGCGTGGCCTACGGCCATGGCCCATTGAAATATCCGGCGTTTTAGGGGAGACCCGGTAGCCAGCATCTGATGGACCCGGTTGTATATCCGCTCAAAGATCTGGGGTACGCTGACCTGAATGGTGGGGCGGAGTTCCTGGAAATTCTCTATGAGTTTGTCGATACTTTCGGCATAAGCACCGACAATGCCAAGGTGTATGGCCGCGTAGACGGTCATTCTCTGCAGCATATGGGTCAGGGGAAGAAAGGCAATGCCGAAGTCGCTTTCTTCGTAATGGTGCATTTTCGTGGCATTGATGGCCGTATGGTAAAGATTGGCGTGAGTAATCATGGCCCCTTTGGGCGGTCCCGTTGTCCCGGAGGTATAGGCAATCGTCGCCAGATCTTCAGGCTGGACAGCCCGCCAGACGGTTTCGAAACGCGCCGGATCGGCTTCATAAACGCTCCGCCCTTGGACACTGAAGTCCTCCATGGTGATCACGCCGGGAGGAAGAAGCTTTCGGTTTGTTTCGAAGAGAATCATTGTCTTCGGTAAGCCCGTCTCGGCCTGGACGGTAAGGAGCTTGTCCAGAAGTGTGTCGTCTTCCACGAAGCAGATCTGAGGGCCGCTGTGAGCGACAACATGGGTCATTTCCCAAAGGCTGGCTGAGGGATAAAGGCCTATCGTGACTCCACCCGCGGTAAGAATGACGATATCGGCTTCACTCCATTCTTTACGGGTGCGGCTGGCGATTCCGACAGTATCCCCTTTCTTGAATCCCAAAGCGACGAGACCCATGACACCGGCCGGCAAAGCTTCCAGGGATTCCCGCCAGGTGACGGGTTCCCATTTGCCGGCTATTTTTGTCAGCTTCAGCGTTCTGTCGCCGAAGCGGCGGGCCTGGTTCATGAAAATCCCTGTAACTGTCGGGGGATCGTATAAAGGCTTCGTTTCGTTCACAATAAAATGTTCGTTCCGTTCTTTCAACTTCGCAGGGCTTCTTTTATACCCTTTTTGCTGGCAGGGGGTCAATGGACATCTTTGGCCGAGGTTCAAGGCGAATATTTCGGCTGGTTCTATTTGTATTTCTATCTTGTCAGCAGGATAAAGTTATAATAGTCACATAAAACGCAAAAAGGTTATAGTTTGCACAAAGTAAGTGAAAAGCATATCATTAAAAGGAGGGGTTATGAAAAAATTTAATCTAGTAGTTATGTGTTTAGTTGTTCTGGGTTTGTTAGCTTCAGCGACATTTATTCAAGCGGCTGCGAAAAGCAAAGTGAATTTAACCGGTAAGTGAAATATGTCAGTTACGACTCCACAGGGTTCAGGCACTCCTGTCTTCACATTGAAGCAAGCCGGCAAAAAATTGACGGGAACCTATAAAGGCTACTTCGGAGAGGCACCGGTAACGGGAACCGTTAAAGGTAAAGACGTTGAAATGCAGTATACCATGCGCGGAGCACTTACGATTTATAAAGGCAAGGTTGATGGTAACAAAATGTCGGGTACCATTGATTTAGGAGGCCAGGCAACGGGCACTTTCGACGGAACAAAAGAATAGCGTTCACTTAGAGACTTGAGAAATCCTCAATTTGTCTTAACCAAGGAATTCTCAATCATATGAAAACCTGTTAAGCACATGATTTGGTAATTATTTCAGGGGCTCGAATGCCATTGTTTTATAAATGGTCGAGCCCCTGACTTTTTATCATTGTAAGAATGGATCAAAAAAGGTTATCCAGTTTGACCTCATTTTAATATTCTTTTTCATGAAAAATATACGATCATGTTTCTCTCGTTTTTTTAGGCTGCATGACTTCATCCCGTAAGCATCTTTCCAGCCTTGGCGAGGGCTTTCTTTTTAAAAGGACGATACTTCATCAACATGTCGCAGAATATGTTGTCACATGAATATTGACATTTCCCTCATTAATCTCTAGATTAAAACAAAAAACGTCAGAGAAATGAAAATATGCCGATTTATGAATATCAATGCGAAAAGTGCAAAAAGCAATTTGAAGTTGTCACCATGAGCATGAGTGAAAAAGCAAATGCCGTATGTCCGAAATGTAAGTCCAAAAAGATCAGCAGAATGATGTCCAAATTCGGACGCGGGAAATATGCCTCGCTTAGTTCTGGTGGTTCCGGCAGCACCAGTTCCTCCGGCAGTTCCGGCTGCTCATCGTGCTCCTCATCAAATTGCTCGTCCTGCGGGCATTAAGTTCATTGAAAATAATCCTGGAGGTTGTATTTATTTAGCGGATAGCGGCAGAGCATCGCCATCTCTATCTTTCCGGTGATCTGGATTTGCCCTGTATCATACAAGCGGGCCGGAGTTTATCCCGCATATGCGGGACAGGAATGACGAAGATAAAAAGAATCGGAGCGTTGTTAAAAAAGTCTTTAAAATATTGGAGGGTATTATGTTAAAAAAAATATTGCTGAGTGTCGCCATTATATTTTGTTTTGTTTCTTCTTCAATTGCTGCCGACCTTAGTCCGATTAAACTTTTTCCGCCCGATATGAAAGGCGGGAAATCTCTGATGCAATCGTTGCAGGAGAGAAAAACATCCCGGTCGTTCAATACAAAAAAACTGCCGATAGAAGTGCTTTCCAATCTTCTCTGGTCGGCCTGTGGTATCAACCGGCCGGATAGCGGCAAACGCACTGCACCGTCCGCCAGTAACCGGCAGGAAATAGATGTCTATGTCGCCATGGAAGAAGGCCTTTATTTTTATAACGCAAAAGCTCATGTGCTCGAACCTGTATTGAAAAACGATCTGCGCAAGAACACGACCACGTTCCCCCAACCATCAAGAAGCTCGGTAGAAGGCGCGCCGCTGCAATTGATCTATGTGGCGGACTATTCGAAGATGAGCGTTTACACGAACGATGAGGAGAAAAAATTCTATTCGGCTGCGGATACCGGTTTCATTGCCCAGAACGTTTATTTGTATTGCTCTTCCGAAGGACTGGTTACAGGGGTTCGCGGATTGGTCGATAGGGACGCCCTTTCCAAGAACATGAAGTTGCGCGACAGACAGAAAATTGTTCTGGTTCAGGCAGTAGGATATCCGGAATAAAAAGTTTTGGGATTTTATAGAGTTGTCTTTCCACGAGAGCAGATAAGCGAAGGGGGTCGAGTCTGCCTTTGGCCTTTTTTGGTTAGGCGATTTTTATTTTATCCGTTCTAAGCAGAAAAAAACTTATTTTTAAATTTCAAGGCGACGTTCACCAGAATAATAAGCACCGGCACTTCGATGAGTGGGCCGATGACGGCGGCAAATGCCTGACCGGAACCAATACCCCAAATAGCAATAGCAACAGCAATTGCCAGCTCAAAATCGTTACTCCCCGCAGTAAAGGATACAGCGCATGTTTGGGCGTAATTGCCGCTTATTTTTCTGATGATAAAAAACGTAACAAACCACATGATAACGAAATAGATGGTCAGCGGAATTGCCACAAGGAACACGTCCAGAGGCGATTCAATAATTTTATTGCCCTGCGTAGAAAACATTACGACGATGGTAAAGAGTAATGCGATAAGCGTCAGCGGCGAGAGCTTGGGCATAAAAACATTATTGAACCAATCTTCACCTCGCCACCAGATAATTGAATAGCGGGTAATCAAGCCTGCGAGAAATGGAATACCGAGATAGATAAAAACTGTTTTTGCCGATTCGGCCATGGAGACGTTGATATTGACGGACTGAGCGAGTCCCAGCCAGTTGAGTATTACGGTGATAAAGAAATAAATATAGAAGGCGTAAAAAAGCACTTGCGCGATGGCGTTAAAAGCCACGAGGCCGACGGCCAGTTCCCGGTCGCCGCAAGCAAGCTCATTCCAGACGATAACCATGGCAATGCACCGCGCCAAACCAACCAGTATAACGCCGATCATGTATTCAGGATAGTTATGCAGGAAAATTACCGCCAGCACAAACATGACCAGCGGGCCGATTACCCAGTTTTGCAGAAGTGATATCGTCAGAAGATTTTTGTTTTGAAAAACCCTGCCCATCTCTTCATACTTGACCCGTGCCAGGGGCGGATACATCATGAGAATCAGTCCTACGGCAATGGGAATCGAAGTTGTTCCGACTTGCAGGCCGGTAATGAAATTTGCCGCCGCGGGAAGAAAATACCCCAGCGCGATGCCAATACCAATGGCTATAAAAATCCATAAAGTTAAAAAGCGATCCATGATGGATAATTTATTTACGATGCCGTCTGTCATTTTAATCCTCCAATGGTTTTTGTATTCAACAAATTCTAAAAAATAAAGTTGAAAAGAAAGCCCACGATATTCATATATATATTAGAAGTCTCGGGAAGCGCCGCCGCCGCCGGATTTGCCGGCATCGAAGAATTTTTCTGTTTGTGTCGGGGGTTGCTGAGAATCGACAAAAGCGGGCGTAAGGGCTGTGCCTATATCTGCCAGGTTGATTCCATAGTTTTCTGGTTTCAGTAAGTTTTCTGTCGTGAAACCATATCTTGTTTTATTTGGTCCTCGCGAAAGCCAGCGCGAAATGATAATGGATATGATAATCAGTATTATTCCCATAAATGCCGGATCCCAGGCGTAGCGGGTCCAGCTCAGATAGCTTTTGTTTGTAGCGAGCGTCAGACAGGCAAGAACAAGACCTACGTTCATGATCAGCCGTTTGCGGCCTTTGATTCCCCAGTAGATCCCCAAAGCGGGAATCAGAAAAGTAAGTATATAGGACGACCAATAAATGTAAGGAGGAAAGCCGGCATAGGGTTGAAGGATCATGCTGAGATGGTCAAAATATAATCTTGCCAATTCGAGTAGCCGCAGGTTCACTGCCAGATAGATAGCCGCCAAAAGACATGCCTGAATCAGGATGTTCCTTTCTTTCCGGAAATCTTCATTATCTGATTTATCAATGAGTATATTTATGAGGAGAATCAGGCACAAAATAAATAGCAGAAAAGCTCTTTCTTCGGTTGGCGGCAGTGATAATTGGAAGGGAATTACGCAAAGGGCTGTAATGCTGATTAAGGCTGAGTACAAAAAACCGAAGCGCAGATATATCCAAAAAGAGATAACAGCAAAGAGCAGGGATATAGCAATAGCTTCCAATTGATGATCCAGGTGATATTTGTCCAAAAGGATTCCGCAGCCAACACATAAAGAAACAATGCTAATGATAGCAAGCGCTTCTTCAATACCGTACCTATAAAAATGATATTTTTTTATTACATATTCTGCAAGTACATAAAAAGGGATGCTAAATAAAATCAATATTGACATTGCCGCTGTATCACTCGGCTCCTTCATGAGCCAGATGAGAAAAGCGGTCACGGCTGTTGCGCAAAGCAATGTGAATAAGAAGAAGATCAGGCGAAAGAATAAGTTAGTCTGGTTAACATAGGGTTCGATTTCGGTCTCCATAAGGCGAAGTTGTTCTTCGGAAATCAGGCCGGCGCGGTGCCATGTTTTTGCTTTCTTTCTTGTGCAGATGTTTTCTTCCTGTTCAGAAGTATAAATACAGAAATTCATTCATCCTCCTTGAACTTGCGGGATAAAAGAAAAATCATAATTATCACTGCCAACGAAGTAAAAATGAAATACAAAAACACCAGCGAAGTTTCATGCCGGATTAAATCAAAAAACCCGATGCTGATTCCTATATAGCCGTAGATGATTCCGTAAAGCATATAGAGAAATTTTCGGGTATGAAGGGAATATAAAACAAGAATAATGCAGGCAACGAGCAAACCAAGAAAATAAAGAGAGAATAATTTGTAATCAATTACGCCAGAAATCAGCGCAATAAAGAGAAAGTTAACAGCGAAATTAAGATAGATATCGAAGAAATGTTTCTTCATTGATAGCAAGTAGATAAATCCTCCTCCTAAAAAAACAATAATGCTGTAAGTAATAGCGTATAGGCGATAATATTCCTGAAAGGAAAAGCGGTGTCCGGATAAAGTAAAACCGAACCAGGCCGCGAGAGTGGATAAGCCCAGTGATAAAACAGGGCGATTATCAAAACGGTATGCCAGAAAAAGGAATAAGGCAGCAGAAACTAATAAATAGTTATTCCAAAGATCGCCCAAAACATGGAATTGTGTTTCAATATAAGCAATATCCATCGAGTAGACGGTGCAGCCGAAAAATAGGATGTAATCAAACAGGAGATTGGGCGAGGTAACTTCTTCTTTGGAATAATTATTCCCCTTAATAAAACAGTAAATAAAAGCGGTGCACGCACAGAGAGTTAAAGTGCTGATGATGGCAATATCGCCTAGTTGTGCGAAGTATTGTTTGATTGTAAAACCCAGCCCGGCGATGATGAGCAAAATACCAGCATAAAGAAAAAAACGTAATTCGTGATGCACTGAAAAGAGTCTTTTCCAATGTATATCCAGAAGAGAATTTAGCTGTTCCCGGCTCAGTCTCTTGTCTTGATACATTTTCTGTAGCAGGTCTGGAATATTCATGCGAGATAAGATTTGTATCCTTCGCTTTTAAAGAGGATATTTTGTGCGATGAAACTCTAAATATTTCATAATCATATGTCAAGACTAAAAGTAATACACGTAATAAATAATTTAATCATAATAGCTGTTGTATTAGCATACAAATGGATTGTATTATTACTTGTCTTGACGAGGTGCTCATTTATCATGATTTAGGAATGCATTTCTGTCTTCCATGAATTTTTTGTAAAGGCGGTAGTGAGCGGCTTCCTCATAGCGGATTGGCTGGACCGCGGAATAATCAAATGAATAAATTTTTGCTCCCGGGCAGGCCAGCAATATCGGAGAATGAGTGGCGATGATGAATTGCGCGTGGCCATTGATGCTCATTTTATCAAGGAGGGCAAGCAGTTCGATTTGGCTTTTCGGAGAAAGAGCGGTTTCGGGCTCATCCAGCAGATAAAGCCCTTTAATTTGATAACGGCTGCGGAAAAAAGACATCAGCGATTGTCCGTGAGACTGAGTAGTTAAAGATTTTCCGCCAAAGTAATTCAACTGGCCTCGATCCGCCGCCGCCCACTCATCTAATAATTCGGCAAAGTGCTGAAATATTTTTGAGCCGAAAAAAGATCCGGGAACATGGCCATTTTCCCATTGCACGGAAATGTATTGATGAAGTTTATCCTCATAGGGATTGTATTCAGGACGGCTTCTTTCGGAATTGCGCCAGATATGAATGCCGCAGGCGATGGCGATAGCTTCGAGCAGTGTAGATTCGCCTGTTCCGTTTTCGCCTACAAATAATGTAACCGGTGAATTGAAGATAATTTGCTTTGCCTTTTGAAAAATTGGCAAATAAAAAGGATAACACTCTTGAGTCGGATATTTTTCCGGATGAATGGTTATGCTCTTTAAATGCATTGCCGTCTCCACAAATTATGGAACTTATATAACAATGTCTGGATGATTACAAGAATATCTATTATAAAGCCGGATAGCTATGGCCAATATTCCCCTCAATAGCTCTTTTATTTGGTAACATTCTGACGCCAATTTGGTATAATGCAGATAAATGGATCAACTATTGGAGTCCTGGATATGATGAAATCATTTTGGTTGTGCTTTGTGCCTCTTTTTGTGGCCGTAAATGCTTTTGGCGTTCTGCCGCTATTTATAAATCTCACCGAGGGGATTGAGCCGCAAAAAATCAGGCGTGTTGTTTTTCAATCGATGATTACGGCGTTAATTGTTGCTTTGGCCTTTATTGCCTTGGGTACGATAATACTGAACCTACTCGGTATCACAGTTGCTGATTTCATGATCGCTGGCGGAACGCTCCTTTTCATTATCTCGATCAGGGAAATTATTTCCACCGATAAAAGTCCATATCCCATTGATCTGGATAGCATGGGCGCCGTGCCCATCGGTGTGCCGCTGATAACAGGGCCGGCAGTGTTGACCACCTCAATGCTGCTAATCAATGAGCACACTTTGGTCATTACATCTCTGGCGATTATTATCAATATTTTGATCGCCGGTGGTATTTTTCTTTCAGCTCCGCTGATCAATCGCGTTCTCGGTAAAACAGGTTCGAAGACGATGTCGAAAATCAGCAGCCTGCTTTTGGCGGCAATTGCTGTAATGATTATTCGCAGAGGCATTGCCGTATTTATTGCTCAAGGTGTTCAATTTTAATAAAGTTGCTTATAACGAGGATTAACCATCCGTAAAATAAAGAGGGGGGATGTCGCATGGGAGAGATAGTGCATACATCGCGTATTAAAATTGTGCGCGAAAATGGCCCGACAAGAAAGGCCATTATTGAGGGCTTTAATGAACCGATTTATTATGGAGTCCATGGCGGGATAAAGAAATTTTATAAAGTAGAACCGGAAAAAGAACATGCCGCAACGCTTGATCATATTGTAGCGGCGACTGCCGCCTGAATGATGGGAACACTGGCCGCGTTGCTGGCCGGAAAGAAAATTTCCACTTCTGAAGAACGTTACCGGGCTGATGTTGAAGGAGATATAGAAAATATCAATAATGTGCTCAAAATCACTCAAATTCGTGTTAAGTATTATTTAAAAATTCATCCGGAAAAAGTAGCCGAAGCACAGGATGCTTTTTCTTCTTATTTGAAATTTTGCCCCGCCGCCCAGAGCATCATGGGCTGTATAGAAATAAAAGATGACCTGGTGATTGAGAACATGGAAGTAACAGCGCATTAAGCGCAGCGATTCGGGATATCTCTGATCAGATACCCCACTGCTTGCGGCGAGGGAGGTTCGTTTTAAAAAAGGGAGTTCATTTTTTTAAATGAGCTCCCTTTTCTTATTCTCCAATGGTTATGACTAAATCTGGATATTCCCTTTTTTCAGCGTGTCGGTGGGCAGAAACCACTTAATGCCAAGCTTTTTCGAAATAGCCTCGCATCGTTCGGCTACTTTTGCCCAGCCCATTCCTTTGGCAAGAGCAAATGGTCCAAAGGGCGAACCGCCTCCGTTGATCATGGCCTTATCGATTTCAGCGGCGCTACTTGTAACACCCTCCTGTAAAAGTTTGGTTCCCTCATTAACCTGAAGACATACAATATCCATCAGGTCAAAGTTGGGATCGGCTTTACTCATGTCTATCGTGGGCCTGGCGCCTCCCGGCCAATTGAAAATACCTTTGCCGGTCTTTTTGCCCAGCGTGCCGGCTTCGACCATTTTCTTCAACCAGTTACTAGGTTTGAATTCCGGAGATAATGTTTTGGCAAAATAATCCGAACCATGGGCGTAAACATCAAGTCCGGCAAAATCCATTGTTTCGTATGGGCCCATCGGGGCGCCGATTGATCTGATTTTGGCATCAACGGCCTCAGGAATTATAAGCCCCTTCTCGTATATCTCGGCCAGATATAATCCTACCGGCGCGTTAATTCTGTTGAAAATAAATCCCGGTGAATCTCTCTCTACACGAACCGGAACCATAGCGCCTCTGAAGTTTTTTAATCTCAGGATAAAATCATAACTGATGTTCACAGTCTCTTCAGAGGTTTTCTGACCGCGGATAACTTCAACAAGAGCCATCATGACCGGCGGATTAAAAAAATGAATTCCCACTACTTTATCTGGTCTTTTTGTAGCGGCTGCCATTTGAGTAATACTCATATTGGATGTATTGGAAGCGAGTATAGCTTGTTTGGGAGCGTTTTCGTCAATTTCTTTGAATATCTTTACCTTAAGCTCGAGTATTTCCGGAGCGGCTTCAATACTGTAATCAATATCTTTCACCGCTTCTTTTAAAACCGTGAAGCCATGGATATTATTCATTATCTTATTGGAATTATCTGCCGTCATCTTTTGTTTGGCGACCTGTTTCTCCAGGCTTTCTTTTATTTTGCCTTTGCCCTTATCTACAAATTCCTGCTTGATGTCATAAAGATTTACTTTTAACCCGGCCAGGGCGCAAACTTCCGCGATGCCGTGGCCCATATCTCCTGCGCCCACGATTGCGATTGTTTTGATTTCTCCTGCTTTCATAGATTCAAACTCCTTTCAAATTATTTTTACTAAAAACTTGCTTTTGGTTTGCCGAGTATATGAAGGCGGCACTTGTGTGTCAAGATAATTAAAACAAGATATATTGTTGGCATTAATGAAATATTTAGCGGCTGAGCATGCTGCTTTCGGATGCTTCAATAGCCTGTGTGATTTCTTCTTTTACCTTGCCCGCACTATCCTGGAGAAACTTTTTCAGAGCGGTTTTGGCCTGGCTTCCGCCAATACGGCCTAGTGCCCACACGATCATACTCTTTACGCGTTCATCGGAATTTTCTTGGAATGCCCGGATGAGGTCTTTAACGTAAACAGGTTTGAGAGTATTGCCCATGGCGCGAGCCGTATTCATCTTCCAGCGCCAGAGATCATCTGCAGACATATAGAACATGTGCGGCCATATCTTCTGCTCGAAGTATGGCTTGTCCATATGTAGGAGGCAGGACAGATCGAAATTTGCGGCCTTGGCCGCTACTTTAGCATGGGGAGACTTTTCTTCGGCCATCCAGGGGGTATTGCGGGGACAAACATTCTGACAGCGATCACATCCGTACACATACATGCCCATGGGTTCGCGGAGTTCAAGGGGCGTGAGTCCTTCGCCATAATATGTCAAATAAGAGATGCAGCGGTGAGGATCAATCTTCCCACCTCCTTTGAGCGCGTGCGTAGGACACGCTGCCACGCAGGCATTACGGCACCATTCCGGACAACCGATGGCAATAGTCGGTTCATCGGGAGGATATTCAGCATCAATTAAAATGGCGATGGGAAACACAAACGAACTGGCGCGGGCAACACGCCGTGCGTAAAAAACGCAGTTATTGCCGAAAGTCCCTAATCCGGCTCGCGCGGCTGAAAGACGGTGAGGCATGTGGGGCGGCACCTTGGAGTCCATGTCGTTCGCCTTGAGGAATTGACGAAAGGCTTTGACTTTAAGCGCCAGACCATCTTTAGTAACCCGATCATCATTATGATAACAGCGGCCGAAATGACGTTCCATTTTGAGCGGAAACGCTTCTTCGAAATAAGACTCCAACAGTACGATTATGGATTTTGCATTAGGGAGGATGTTTTTGGGATCCGTTCCGGCAAGCAAACTGAAACCGGCAGCCTCTGTCCAGCCATACTCTTCCTGATGCGCCAGCAAATATTCTTTTTGAGAGGAAAAAGGCTCCGCGTCAGTGAAACCGATATCGGCAAATCCCAGCCGTTTGGCTTCCGCAATAATATCTTCTTTGGTCAACATAATATCTCCTTGCGGAATTTATACATTAACTTCAAGGCGATTACAAGAATATCCATCTCTAACCCGAGAAGCTTTTGCTGTTTTTATCCGGGCGGTTTTATCTTGACATAACGGTATGTAATCTTTAGTATTCACCTAAGTTAGCAAGAGAGTAAAATTAATCAACAATATTGTAGGGGAGTTGTATAACCACATTATTGACTCCTAAGGAGGCATTATGAAAAAGGTTCTGCTTATTGTTGTTTTGTTGATTGTAGCAATCATTGCTGTAGGCGGTTTCTATTTCTGGAAAATATACCAGCAGTTCGGAAAAGTGGAGACTGTCCAGCTTGACCCTCAATTGACGGTATATCTCGGCGGCGGAGGAAACTCGATTGTTTTGACTTCCGAGGATGGCTCCAAAGCTCTTGTCGTTGATACAAAGATGATGAGAGCGGCAAAAAAACTAAGAGATGAAGTGAAGGCTGCGGAGATAACAATTGTCAATACACACGCACATTACGATCATACCGGTGGGAACGCGCTTTATCCAGCGGCAAAAATCATTTCCGGGGCGTACACCAATGAACAGTGGGACAATGATTCTAAAAAAACCAGCAGGTATCCTGACCTGGCTTTAAAACCCGGTGAGGAAAAAGTGATTAAGATTGGGAGCGAAACCGTGCACATTCGCAATATGGGGAGGGCGCATACGTGGAACGATGTGGTTGTCTATTGTGAAAAGCGTAAACTTCTCGTTGCCGGCGATTTAGTACTTCTCGATATGCACGCGGCTTTACATGCAGAGAGTGGCGCCAACGTAGCTTCCTGGATAGGCGTTCTTGATTCACTTTCCCAAAAATATAAAATAAGAACCTTAATTCCGGGTCATGGAAAGATTTCGGATCAAAGCGCTCTTGCTGTAATGAAAGACTACTTTGTTTCTATCGGCGATGCTATCGGAAAACCGGAAAAACAAGCGGAGCTGAAAAAGAAGTATAAGGATTATTTTTCTCTGCCAGGTATGTTAAGTTTTCGCAATACGACTAAATTCATCGAGAAGGAAAGAAAAAGTAAGTAGGCTCTTACTTAGTTTATCAAAGATGTATTGCTAAGGACTACATCTTATTCTTTACTTTGATTCTTTGCGCAGGTTGTATTTGATCATCTTTAATTGCAATCCCTTGCGGCTAAGCCCCAGTTGTTTAGCCGCGTTGGTGATGTTGCCGCCGGCTTCTTCGAGGCACTTGATAATCATTTGTCTCTCTACATTTTCCACGTGATCACGCATATACTCTTTAAATGGTTTTTTGCCGTCATCTGCCGGCACCGTTACGATTTTATCCAGAGCGGCCTTGAATTCGCCGGGAACTTCCCGGGACGTAATCAGATTATTCTTTGCCAGCAGCATCATTCTTTCGATGAGATTTTCCAGTTCGCGGATGTTGCCCGGCCATTCATGGCGCAAAAGCATTTCCTTTACTTCGCTGTCAATAGCTACAGAGAGCCCCAGCTTTTTATTAAATTTATCCACGAAATAATCAACCAGAGGCAGGATGTCTTCTTTTCTTTCCCTGAGCGGTGGGACATCAATAGGAAAAACATTGAAACGGTAGTATAAATCTTCACGAAAATTTCCCGCCTGTACCTGCTGTAAAAGATTTTGATTGGTGGCGGCAATAATGCGTACATCCACTTTTATTGTTTTTAGTCCGCCGACTCGTTCAAATTCCTGCTCCTGAATAACGCGTAAGAGTTTTACCTGCATATCGCGCGGAATTTCTCCCACCTCGTCCAGAAACAAAGTCCCTTTATGAGCCAATTCGAATTTCCCCGGCTTGGTAATGGCGGCGCCGGTGTAAGCCCCTTTTTCATAACCGAATAGTTCGCTTTCCATCAGAGTTTCAGAAATGGCCGCGCAGTTGATTTTGATGAGCGGATTTTTTTTGCGCGGAGAGTTATAATGAATGGCGTCGGCCACTAACTCTTTTCCGGTGCCGGTTTCCCCGGTGATCATAATTGTTGTTGTCGTCGGAGCGACCCTTTTGATAGCCTCAAATATCTCCAGTGTGCGTCTGCTTGTGCCGATAATACCAGTGCGTTCAATTTCTTCCGGCGGCAAAAACAATTCGTTTTCTTTTAGAGTGCGTGTTTTTATTGCTTTGGAGATAACGTTTTTTAACTCATCTATATCAAACGGTTTGGTAATATAATCCAAAGCGCCTTTCTTCAGAGCTTCGACGGCAGTGGCGACAGTGCCGTGAGCGGTAATCATAATCACGGGTATTTCCGGATACTTTTCAGAAATACGGCTGAGCAGCTCCATGCCGTCAATATCCGGCATTTTCAAATCGGATACGACCGCGGCTATTTTACTTGATTTTAAAATTTGCAGAGCTTCCCGTCCGTCGGAGGCGGAAGCAATTTCATAGCCTTCTTTTTTGAGCATGGCGGACAACACCAGCCGCATATTTAATTCATCGTCAACGATTAAAATTTTATTCATGGTTTACAATTATTATGCTTTAGCATTTAAATCAAGTTGGATTGTGTTTAAAGTTTAGCCGGCTGCATTGAGCTTGATGAAGAATACAGTTCCTTGCGCAGGAATTGATTTTACCCGGATGATTCCGCCGTGCTCTTTGATGATTCTTTGGCAAATAGCCAGACCAAGCCCAACACCTCTTTTCTTGGTTGTGAAAAATGGCTTGAAAATATTTTTTATTTCCTCTTTGCTTATTCCGCTTCCCGTATCGCGAATCGTTATGCTTATTGCTCCTTCGGTTCCGGATTCGATGTTGGATGTGCGAAAAGTTAAAGTGCCGCCCTGCGGCATTGCTTCGATCGCGTTCAGGGCTATATTTAAGATGATCTGCATAAATTGTTGTTCGTCTACTTCCACTTCGGGCAGGTTGTGATTCAACTCCCGGACAATAGCAATGTTTTCCGCCAGCCGATTGGCCGCGATGATGGAGATAGCCTTTTGAATAATCACGTTGATGTTTTGAGCTTTAAGATCGAGTTTGTATGGCCGGGCGTAATCAAGAAATTGATTGACTACGGCATTGAGCCTGTTTACTTCTTCAATAATGACATCGAGAAGATTTTGCTGCTCTTCGGATGGTGTTTCCGATTTCAAGTACTGGGCAGCGCCTTTTATCGAACCCAGCGGATTGCGAATTTCATGAGCGAAAACCGGTGCCATTTCCGCCAGCATCAAGGCTTTTTCCCTTTCCAGCTTTTCGTCGAATTCATAAAGAGAAGTGAAAACATCTTTGCTGTCGGGATAAAAGTAGCTAAAACTTTTTTTCAAAATCATTTTTATCGGCGAAAGGGAAATAGCAATTAAAAAAGAAGCCATCAGGACGCTGGTAAAAGAAGGTATGTTGGAGCTGAAAAATAAGGCAACAAAATAAAATATAATCGTGCCGGCAAGCGTGCTGATAAAAATTACCAGCGCCCGGGCGAAAAAGTCATGCAGTTCATGGAGCTGTGGATAAGCAATGATTAATAAAATTAGATAAAGCAAAGCTGATAGAGCAAGACCGGTTATCGGGGGAAAGTTGAATCCTAAGTAACTAAATAGATCAATAGTGCTTACTATCACAGCAAGGGGACAAGCAACGAGCAAGTACCCCAAACGTTTTTTTTCGGTGCTGGGAGGTAATTTGTTTACATGAAGTAACAAGGCAATATAGCAGAGCGCGAGAGCACTAAAGGTGTAAGATAATATGATAGCTTTAAAATGCGGCAATTCAGATACTGCCATAAAAAGAGAGAAAACACCCGCTGAACTGAGGATAGTGAAAATAAAAACCACTCCCCGCGAAATAAAAGATTTATTGCGGGTCAGATGGCGGAAAAAGCGAAGAGCAAAAGGCGCAATAGCCAGGCTTCCCATATATTCAGCAGTTACCCAAAATTCGGAAGCGAAGATAGGGCGGAGGAAAACGGCGATTTGCAAAATAAAAACGGTGGTGCAAAGAGCGGCAAAAGACCCATGCAGCTTATCCTTTTTACCGGTAAGCATGAGTGAAAAAGCGATAATAAAGCTGGTTGCCGCAAGAGTAAATGTATCCATTATCTGCAACAATACTTATCAATATTTTTAACCAAATTCTACAACAATATTTGGGTGCCCTCAGAGCGTTTCCATCTTGAATTATCATTGATAACAATAATTTAATGGAACAATTATTTCTTTTTGGCCGATGGATAAATTATTAACATCAATTCTTGCAGGTGAAGTCCTGTTCGCAGTGCGAACTGTATTACACACATCAGATAGCTTTTTTTATTTCTATCCTCCGGTGATATTTATCAAAAACACAATAAATCCCAATTCCTTTAATATTATAATGTTTTCCTGGTCTGTGGCATAAATTATGCTGTTTACTACTAGTATCTTGTTCTTGTCATTAAATGTATTTTAAGATAAGTTTGCTTAATATTTTTTTAAGGGAAAAAATTGATAAATGAAAGATTTTAAAGATATAGCGGTTGTTTTTCCCGGGCAAGGTTCCCAGAGACCGGGCATGGGGAAAGAATTTTATGAACAAATTTCTGTATGCCGCGAAACATATGAAGAAGCTGGCGATACCTTAGGTTGGGATGTATCTTCCATGTGTTTTGGTGAAGATGAAAGAATAAATCTAACAGAATATACTCAGCCTTGCATCGTAACAACGGAAATAGCCATGCTGAGAGGTTTAGCCAAACGATACGATTTTACGTCTAAATTTTTCGGTGGTCACTCTTTAGGCGAATTTACTGCGCTTGTTGCCGCCGGGGTGATGCGTTTGGATGAAACTCTCAGAATAGTTCAAACCCGCGGAAAATTGATGCAGGAAGCTGTGCCGATCGGCGTAGGGGCTATGGCGGCGGTCATTTCCGAAGATATAGACATTGATACGCTGAAGAAGTTAATGGATGATGTGCCGGTAGATATGGCCAACATTAATTCCGCTCATCAGGTTGTAATAAGCGGCGAAACTTCCGCGGTGAAAGAAGTGGAGAAAAGATTGGAGCAGATACTGGCTTCTCCAAAACCTTTTCGCTGTGTTCATTTGAATGTAAGCGCTCCGTTCCATAGTCGCTTCATGAAGAAAATAGAAAATGCTTTTTCCGCTACATTAAAGGAAAGCGGCAAGAATATAAAACCGCGCAATGCCTCTCAAGTAACATCAAATTTTACCGGCGGATTTCATTCGAACGATGTTGAAAAAATAAGAGAAAATCTAGTGAATCAAATTAGTAATACTGTGCGCTGGCGGGAAAACATGCAAAGTTTAGCCGCCAAGACTGGGAAAGTTTATGAAGTCGGCCCGGGACGGCCGCTGCGTGATTTTTTCAAAACAATAGGCGTAACCTGTCAATCAATTACCGGGCTCGCAGCAGCTGAAAAGAGCTTTAACGAAATAACCTAAAAAGCGTGCAGCTTACCATAAAGATGCCCGCTAACGTTGCCAGGGAGAAATGACTTTGAATAGTTTTAAAAAGGTTCCCACGAATCCCCTAAAAATTCAGGATAATACTTTTCGTGATGGTCACCAATCCATATATGCCACGAGAATGAAAACGGAAGATATGCTTCCCATCGCCGAAGAAATGGACAATTGTGGCTTTCACGCGATGGAAGTATGGGGTGGCGCTACCTTTGATACAATGCATAGATTTCTGGGCGAAGACCCGTGGATGCGACCGAGGATTTTAAAAAAGTATATCACCAAAACCCCCTTTGCCATGCTCATACGCGGACAAAATCTTGTTGGTTACCGTCACTACGCCGATGATGTTGTCCGCGCTTTTGTTGATAAAGCTTGTGAAATCGGCATAGATATTTTCCGTTGCTTTGATGCTTTAAACGATTTCCGCAATATGGAAACTTGCGTGGAAAGAATCAAAGCCAACGGAAAACAGTTTCATGGAGCCGTTTGTTATTCATTGACCGATGTCCGTTTGGGTGGAGAGGTTTATAACCTCGATTATTACGTGGCGAAAGCCAAAGAACTGGAGAAAATGGGCGCGGACGCGGTCTGTATTAAAGATATGGCTGGGCTGCTTTCTCCTTTTGACGCGTATGATTTGGTTTCTGCTATAAAAAAAGAAATTAAAGTGCCATTGCATTTACATTCCCATTACACCAGCGGCATGGCTTCTATGACATATTTGAAAGCAATAGAAGCCGGGGTTGATGTTGTGGACACCTGTCTCGCGCCTTTTGCGCTAAGAACATCGATGCCGGCCATTGAGCCGCTGGTTGCCGCCCTTCAGGGAACCGAGCGCGCGACCGGAATGGATTTACAGAAACTGCTGGTGCTGGGTGAACACCTGGAAAATATTG
>DLME01000084.1 GCA_002479215.1 Syntrophaceae bacterium UBA7544 | reverse complement strand
GCAAAAAAGTGAATAAAAACAACGGGCAAAACTTCACACTTTGTTGTACTGTCCAGTTAATGAATTAGACCCCAGTCTTTAAAAAGGTGCAGGCCGAGGAGGGACGGTGACTATTGATAACCTTAGGCAATTTGATCTTCATTTTCCGGGCGACTGGATCTATGATGCTGATCGAGATTGGGCTTGGGAAAACCAGCTTGCCCTCTATTACGTTCAGGATCTCTTTGCTGAAGCCGTTCTGGCTTATTCACTATTTTTACCGCTCACAGTTACAGTGGATAATGTTCATAGGTTATCGCGTTATGAAATGCGTCTCAATAGCTTGTATGCAAAAGCTTTTGTTTTTGCTTTAAATGGTATAGAGAAACTTTTTTCTAGATTGACACCACCAAAAGAAATTATCCCTTTACGTGATAAGTATAAAGTAGAGTTCGGACACCTCAAGCATATAAGGGATTCTGCAATTCACATCGAGGATCGAGGGCGTGGCAAAGACCGAAATCAGCAACCACTTAAAAATATCGATAATATGCTCATGCTTGGCTGTTTCTTTGGTACTTCTGTTACTAACAGCTACGGGTTCACTGGAGAAGATGGCAAATATTACGAAATAGAAATCTCCGATGCCACTCTTCTTAAAGCTAAGGAACTTTTTCAAGATATTATCAACGCTTATCCGTGGATTCCAAGGGTTCCAAACTTCTTTGAAACGGGATGCCCCCACTAAAGGAACAGTGTATGGAAAAGGATGTGCTGGTAAGCTTTTTGGCTTTTGTGGCATTCTCACTTACGGCATTTGGCGAGGGCTTGTATGAAATATATTATTGGCTGCGTTATGGAGTGAAAGTAGGTCTCTCTTTAGTAACAATGATGCCTCAAAATACCTTTCATTCCGTTTACTACCCTACGGAATGGATTGGTCTTGCTAATATTGTTAAATACATCATAGAAACGGATCTTTGGAAATTTTTCTTTTCACTTGCTTTTATCGCATTACTTTTATTCTATTTTCTAATTAAATTAAAAGAAGACTGGTAAGCTATTTGGATACTTGGCCCTCATAGGGAGGTCATGGTGAAACTATTATTAGTTATTGTTATTATTGGAACTTTAGCCTATCTTCTCATTAAGTTCTCCCTGTACGTATACCGTCCATTTTTTTTGTCCAAAACTTTCATGGCAATTGAGGAAATGTACAATAGATTACAGATCGCTGCTGACAAAGATATAGATTTGGACGTTGAATATTTAAAAAAATGGCAGTCTGGTGACGGGATCGTCAAAGCATATAGCAGTGAAGATGAAATAATGGAACGTATCAAGACTACAAGGGCAGCAAAAACCCATGAAGAAGAAGTGTATGGGAAGTTTTTGAGATTGAGAGAGCGCTTTCTTCATAACCCCGATAAATTGTCGGAATCAATTGTGACATACCAAAGATACTTGAATATTAGATTGCAACAGCGTCAAAATGCAGGAGTGGCTGCGAACGCGCTAACATTAGGGGCAATTAGCTTCGATGAATTTGTGGCTGCGGCCAAAGAAACAAAGATAGCTCTGGAAGAAAATGAAAGAAAGCTCGACATTCTTTTAACTTAGAAAGGAGGTTTTATATGGATTTTATTACTCAGTATTTTAAAAAAGAAGCAGATTCTATCTCTGAAAAAATCGAAAGAAATGACGATATTAAAGATATCAGAAAAGCTATTGTCGATTTAATTATCGTTTGTCTCGAATCGGTAAAGTCTTCCTTGGGGTATTGGGAGAAACAACACTTTGCAGAGGCTATTGTTAACTTAGGTCAGAACATTAATTCACCTCACCCCACGACTTTCTGGCTTAGCGCATGCCTTGTTAACCTTGAAGACATTTTTCATCCGGCTGCGGAACGTAATGAAAACTATACATCACGAGAAGAACGGATTGATTCCCTTACGTATGAACGGATCAAAGCGGACGTTGCTGCTATGCGATTGCTTTCATAATTAACGAGGCTTGTTTTTAGGGGATGGGAATCAACTGGACAATTGAGCGTAATATTGTCCATATTCCAAAAACGCCCTTGCACTCCGCCTTGCTTTCCGAGGAGGACAGGATACCCGAAACTGGACAAAACGACAAGAGACTGAAAACGTTTTACCGGATGTTAAGTTGCAAGGCGATTAGAGCCACCTGCCGGAGTCACCACTTTTTCGTTTCGGCCCGGAACGTATCGTAAGCAGGGCAGAGATTACGCGACGACAGGACATGTTCCTGTTCTCTCAGCAACGCGAGTTAACATATTAAAATCATTTTCGTTATGCAGTCCGGCCACATCGGGATTTCTCACATTGGCAAGATTCCTTTACAATGCTTCGATACGAGCTTGCATCCCTGTGATGTTACCGCTATGATTGAAGGTCTAATAAGTATCGGGGTTTTGTTGTGACTATAAATGGGGGATCTCAGGACGAGAGCGAAAGGGCGCCGGATTTTCGGAACGGATGACGGGTTAACCCCTCGGGAGTCTCCGGGTGCTTAAAACGATGATTTAGGGGGCCAAAAACGTGCTTCTAAAGACTAACAATTTGCATGCCTTATTGACATTTGCCTAAAGAAAATGGGCTACTAGCGTGGCCCACCCCCGTTTGCCCCGTCAAGATCAGATCCAGAGCGCGAGCTTCTTACTTCACGTAGGAGGGATCATGATAAAAGTTCGATTGTTATCATTGTTTGCAATCGGGGGCTTGGCTGTAACCCTTATCTTTATGATTGGGGCATTGGGGGGCCAGGCCGATGGACAGATGGATGGCCCCGTATCTGCTGCACTTCCCCCTTTCGCGGTCTTGCACAGCTTCAATCCAAATTCAGGAGACGGGTCTGCCATCAATTGGAGTTCCCTCACTCTCTCGGGGACAACTCTTTACGGGACGACCGCTGATGGAGGCGCCAACGGCAAAGGTATTATTTTCAAGTTCGACACGAAGAAAAACATTGAAACGGTCCTGCACAGCTTC
>DLME01000265.1 GCA_002479215.1 Syntrophaceae bacterium UBA7544 | reverse complement strand
TTGCAGATAGGTTGCCCGCGCCATACTCACCGACATAAGTAACTGGTCAAGGACATAACAGGCAAAAGCGACAAACAGGGCGGCAGTTTCTGAAAAAATCTCTCTGGCGAAACCATAACCAATACAGACGAAAACAAGAATTACCGCCTCCGCGGTCAAAATAAATCTTTCCCCCAACTTATCGATTGCTTTTCCCAGCATGGGTTTGAAAAAAATACCGATAACGCCGCCAATGGCCAGCAGAATTGCAAGGGCTTGCGTTTTCTGCCGGAAAATAGTTACCAGCACCCAGGGAGCAAAGGTTAAAAATATTTGTTTGCGCGTTCCATACAGGATATTCAGCCAATAAAACAGTTTGTACTCCTTACGCAGTTTAAATTTTGTTTTCGCCGCATAAGGCCGATCCTTTTGCATCATAAATAATAAGATCGCCACTGTCAGAAAAGCCAAAAAAGCGACCGCGTAAGAAACCCGGAAATTAAGATTTAAATATTTGAATCCGATAAAAATGGCCAGAGAGCCGATAATAGCCGACACGTTGGCGACTGCACTGAATTGCCCAAGCCTTCTGCCCTTTTGCCCTTCAGCCGCCAGTTCCATACCAATACTCTGATTCAACGGCATGAACAAATGCTGGCCGACACTGAAAATAAAAAGCCAGACAAGCATGATGGAAAAACCCGGCGATCCAAAACCGATCAATAGTATGCCGAAAGCGCACAGTAAATTGGCAACAAAAGCCTGTCTTCTGGAACACAGGAAAAACAAAAGCGCCGAAATAAAGATAACCAGAAAACCAGGCATTTCCCGGGGCAATTCTAAAAATCCCCGCTGGAAATCGGTGATAAAGAAAGTCTCGTTCAAGAAATTATTAAAAGTGGAATCAACAATACTCTGCGCAAACCCAAAAACAAAGGTAGCCGCTAAAAATAGCCGGAAGTCCCAAGGCAAGCTAAATAATTTGTTTTTAATTTTTTGAATAATAGCATTAACCTGCCATAAAAAGTATTCATTTTATGTTCAAATTATTAATCGGAGAAAAAAAGCGCTACCTTATGCTTATTATAAGCCGTTATTTTTTTCCGCTTGATTTTCGCCAAGTATTGACCCATTTACCGTCGATTTTTTTATAAAGAAAAACATCTTCTTGAAAGGAACTACTATTTTCCGTGGTGTAGCTAGTATCAGCACGATAACTAATATTAACGCGATAGGTATCGGAACTTTCTTCAATTGGTTTTATCAAAACAATTTGCGCTTTCGGATATATTCGCTGAAAATCATTTCTGATCATTTCATTTGCAGGTTGATCGCAACCAAAGATAATAAATATTAATAGAAGTAAAAGCCACTTTCTCATATTTGCCTCGCGAATATAGAATCGCAAAAATGTTGAAGCAACCCTTATGTAATTTACCCTTTAATATTTATCCATACACTGTGAATAATTTTAGTAATCTTTACTTAAAATAAAGAAACATATTTAGTTTTGCAACAATTATAATAAAAGAGCTGTAAGATCGTTGCCCTTGACACATTAGATTTATTTACCTATATGCTTTTATAGAAAAAAGAAAGGATTCTTTTTAATGACCAAGCCGGGCATTCTTTTTATGGGAACACCACCTTTCGCCATTGCTGCGCTGGATATACTCCACACCCGGAACTATCCCCTTATCGGTGTTGTTACTCAACCTGATCGCTCCCAGGGAAGAGGTCAAAAAAAAATTGCTCCTCCCGTAAAAACTTTCGCGCAAAAGCTCGGCTTGCCGATTTTTCAGCCCGAAAATATTAACGAACAATCCTTTATAGACCTTTTCCAAAAACTTAATCCGGGAATGGTCGTTGTTGCGGCCTTCGGCAAAATTCTGCCGAAAGTTATCATTGATTTTCCACCTCTGGGATGCCTGAATATTCACCCATCCCTCTTGCCGAAATATCGTGGCGCGGCGCCGATCAATTGGGCAATCATTAATGGAGAGACAAAAACAGGTGTTACAATTATGCGCATGGATGAAGGGATGGACTCCGGCAACATTATTTTACAAAGCGAAACTATTATTTCTGCTAATGAAAACTACGGCCAATTGCATGACCGCTTAGCGACACAAGGAGCTCACTTACTCATGACTGCTATTGAACAAATACTAGCCGGTAATTTAGCCGATAGGGCACAGGATTCTTCTTTAGTTACCTTTGCTCCCCGTCTGACAAAAGAAACCGGCCGAATAAACTGGCACGCCGATATCTTCGACATTGTAAATCTTATCCGTGGCCTGAGCCCAATACCGGCAGCTTACACGATTTTAGAAGGCCAATTACTGAAAATATATGATGTCGAACCTAAACCAGACAAAGTCGACAATATTCCGGGCACAATTGGCATTATAACCGCGGAGGGCATACCTATTGCCGCTGAAAACGGATATGTGCTTTTAAAAGAGTTACAACTTGCCGGTAAAAAAAAGATGCCGGCCAGCGCTTTTCTCCGCGGTTATCGCTTTAATCCCAACGTCATTCTAGGCTCATGACCTGTAAATATAATCCTGATCAAGAGCAATATCTGTTTTAGTTATTAACGGCTTATTATCTTGACACTCATGGTAGACCTTGAATATACTTAAAATAATATGAAAGTGGAATAAAAA
>DLME01000156.1 GCA_002479215.1 Syntrophaceae bacterium UBA7544 | reverse complement strand
GGCTATAACAATAATGGAGATGTCAATGGTCCTGCCGGTCAATAATACAAACTCAAAAGCCCGAAACTGAAGACCAATCCCATAAAGAAATTGGGAATGACAGTTAAATTTATTTGGCTCGATTATATAATTTAAACAGAACTCATTTGATCACCTTTGGGGCGTGATGGCACAAACCCAAATAATTGAGAAAAAATGACTTATGACGGTGGATTAAATGGCTAAGTCGACAGCTTCAGAAGCGCTAATACCATCACGAGGCAACGCATGTTAAGACGAGTCCTATTTTCGATAGGATTAATAGTTTTTCTCGTAATTGCGAGCATATTATGGTATCAGAAATTTGGAACCCTTTACTCGCAGTTTCAGCTTTTTCGAGACACCCGCTGGATTTTCTTATTTGCCTTTATTGTAGGCGGCATTGCGGGTATAATCGGCGCCAGGATAAAAACTGCACTCAACTCAAGAAAAACTCAAAATCAGCCTGTACGTCACTCCATCGATGCAATTATGGAACACTGGGGAACGGCCGTTGGAATTTTTATCCTGATAGTATCAGGAATTCAAATTCATTATTACCACGGCGGGTTGCCTGCCGTTAAACTCCACTTTCTCGGTATATTTTTGACACTCCTTTTCGGCACCTATTTTCTGGCGGATTTCATCGTCTCCAGAAAATTTAGGACATTGGTGCCAAACCTGAAGGATATTGTTGACGGTACGCTGAAAAAATATCTTTTCCGGTTCAAGTTTAAGGAAACAGGCAAGTATCTCGCATCGCAGAAAGCTTCTTTCCTGCTTTTCGCAATTATTGGCGTAATCATTCTCGTCACGGGGGTAATCAAACTTCTTTTCTTTTACATTTCGATTCCTTTCAAATTAGATGAAATAGCGACAAAAGTGCATGATATATCGGCATTGTTATTCGGAATTGTATTAGTGGTCCATATCTTACTGGCAGTCGGTCTCCATTCGAACTGGCCGTTACTCAAGTCATGGTTAACTGGTAAAACTCTTAAATGAGTGGTGATGCGGGTTCTAATTCTGGCAAATGTCATGATGGTTAATGACCAACCATGAAAGAATATAAGCCCTATGTCATCGACACAGGTTATCTTTTTCCTCCTTCGCTGGCTGATTTTCCAAAGTAATACAAGTTATCGGCCTCTTGACGCTCGGTTTCTTCTGGTTTCACGATTTAGTTGTGTCTTTGTTGGGAATGACTCTTTTAATATTTGCCAATGACTTTGTCACGATGTCTCTGGCTACTGACAACGTCTCGCACACCGCAAATCCGAATAAATGGAATGTAAAAAATATTACTTTTGTTTCCTTGATGGTTGGAGCTTTATTTGTCTTAGAGGGCGCAATCGCTTTTTTCGTTGGTTCTCACTACTTCCATTTGCAATTGCCGCAGTTACAAACTTTTACCGTTCTCATGTTGATCTTTACCAGCCAATTCCGCGTGTACATCGTCAGAGAAAGAAAATACTTCTGGTCAGCCCCTTCCCGGCAGGGAATTAGTTATCAGTACAATTGCGGCACTAGTTGTGTTTTCATTGCTTGGGGTATATGGGCTGATTATCCCGGCGATAGCTCCTTATCAGGTTCTTTTTGCCCTGTGCTATTCAGCTCTGTTTACACTTGCAATCGATTATCCTAAATACGAAGCTTTCAAGAAGTTCGGACTGTAATCTAAGCCAATGGCTACTTGCGCATGCAATTTAACAAGGGCTTTCAGAAACGATATATATAACGGGATGCCGACATCTGATAATAGACCGGTACTGCCAGTTTCCTTAAAGAAGCCCACAAAAGATTTAAGTACATTAAATACGATGTTCGTCTTCGGCGAATTAGTAGACAGGATGATCAGAATGTGTCCCTCCATTTCACAACAGGTAAAACGAGTGTCGTTATCGGGGCAAGAAAAATAAATGCCACAATTTTGTAATACTGTTTTGTTCAATTTTATGATTATTTGATGGCAAATCACATAAAATGATTTTCAAATGCTTGCCGGGAGGTTACTTGCAATGTCAACAATCGGAATTGAAAAACAAACGCCGTCATATACGATGGCGGATAGGTTCGAATCAAAGATAAATGAGGTTATGGCATTTTGCCCAGCCTGTAAAGCCTTTGAAACAGTATACCTTAATAATGGTAAATTAAATCAAAATCACAAGTTTACGCAGTTTGGAAATCACATTTACCATGACTGCGGTTCCAATACACCTTGCCGGTTGTATATGACCACCTAAAATGAAGCTGTGTCAAAGTAGAAATCAAAATTCAAATATTCTAATAATTCGGAGGAAACATGTTCGAAAGAATCCTATTGCCACTGGACTTTTCTGAAGCGTCTGAAATCGCAATTCCTTATGCAGAAGAACTGGCGGGTAAATTGGGATCCGAAATAATTCTGCATTATGTTCGGGGATCAAATAATGAAGAACTAGAACACTTTTTTCTGGACTATCTTGACCGGTTGGCAGAGACCCTTAGACAAAATATTAGGAGGAAAACAGGGAAGGAAGTCAAAATCACAACTAAAGTAGCAACTGGAGAACCGAGCCAGAATATCTGTGAACTTGTAACCAAGAATACAATAGATCTAATAGTCATGACTGCTGTCAGTGGCTCCGGTCTAAAAATAGGTAAAACGTTAGGCAGTATTGCTGACCATGTTTGCCATACTGTGCCCATACCTATTATGCTTCTCAGGCCACAAAATGGCAGAAATACTCGCGGGAAAAAGCAGCTCATTAATAAAATTCTAATCCCGTTAGACGGTTCAATGCTCAGCAAAAAAGCAGTGCCAGTCGGAGAGGAATTGGCCTCCAAGTTAAATGTACCCATATTGCTCTTCGAAATGGAAACTATGGTTTACCCTTCGACGAGTGGTCCAACTATGTACGGAAGCGATTACGTTAAGGTAAGTGATCGTGATGAGCAAGTAATCGATTACAACTATGCCAAAGCAAATGAAGCCGAAAAGAGTAGAGGCCAAGCCGAACTGTTGGCAATCGAGCAAGCTATAAGAGAGCATGGACTTTCTGTGGACCACAGAATCACGTCTGGAATTGATGCTGCCAAGGAAATCGAGCAAATAAGCAAAGAAATGGGGGTGGACCTGATCGTTATGGCCACCCATGGTCGCTCTGGTTTAGACCGATGGCTGATGGGCAGTGTTGCTGAAAAAGTTTTGCGCTATGGGAAGGTTCCTTTATTGCTGGTAAATGCCAGAGCGGTTTAACTTTATTGGTCAATATATATCGGAAATCAAATATCAACTATAGTCAAGATTAAAAAACAGCAATGAGAAGAGATGAGAATGAAACTACGTGGCACAGGTAGTCGAACTTGGTTGCAATCAAAATAAAGAAAAGGGCATTTCAAATGGATAATAATAAGAAACGCAAATTAAAACACCAAACAAAAGGCAAAGATGAAAACATTATAGAC
>DLME01000117.1 GCA_002479215.1 Syntrophaceae bacterium UBA7544 | reverse complement strand
TTTATTTTTTACTTATAAAATAAATTTTGCGGAGGAAAAACCTCCAGAAGGAGTAATCAAATGGAAAACGAGACCCTATTTAATGAGGAGGCGGAACCTCCTGGTCCAGTGACCGGTCTTGTTAAAGTTAAAAATGAAGTAATTGACTTTTTCTCGATAGACACAAAAACCAACCAGCCATATCCGGCTAAACAAAAGCCCGACAGGATTATATTCCCTTTTAAAGATTCAGCGCGATCACGTCTTTTCCGTAAACGACATTATTCGGACATTACCCGTTTTGAATGGTTCGACTGGCATTGGCAATTGCGCAACGCGATAAGAGATGTCAACACATTATCGCAAATTCTAAACCTGTCCGATAACGAACGCCAGGCAATGATGCATAATGCGGGAGCGCTGCCCGTTTCTATTACACCATATTACGCCAGCTTGCTCGATCCTTTCAATCCCTCTGCTCCGCTGCGACGCTGCGTCGTTCCTGTTGTTGATGAATGCCTCCATACCGCAGGCGAAGAAGAAGACCCTTTGAACGAAGATGCCGATTCCCCCGTTCCCGGGATTGTGCATCGTTATCCTGACCGCGCTTTATTTTTGGTAACAGATTCCTGTTCGACCTATTGCCGTTATTGCACACGTTCCCGCATTATCGAACGCAGCAATCAATCCTATGTCGATTTCGAAAAATGGGAGAAGGCTATAGAGTATATCGAAGGCAATCAAAACATCCGCGATGTTCTGCTATCCGGAGGCGATCCTTTAACCTTATCCGATAGCAAGCTGGAATGGTTGTTGATGCGCTTGCACAAAATTCCTCATGTGGAACTTATACGTATCGGGACAAAAGTGCCGGTTGTTCTGCCGCAGAGAATAACTCCGGCTCTAAGTGCCATGCTGAAAAAATACCATCCTCTATGGATAAGCATTCATATTGCTCACCCCGATGAGTTGACGCCGGAAATGAGCGCTGCTTGTATTCGCCTGGCCGATGCCGGAATTCCACTGGGGAGTCAGACCGTGTTGCTTTCCGGCATTAATGATGACGTTGCCACAATGATGAGGCTGGTGCATGGTCAATTACAAATCCGAGTTCGTCCTTACTATCTCTATCAGTGCGACCCCATTCCCGGCTCTTCTCATTTCCGCACACCGATTAGTAGAGGACTGGAAATCATTCAGGGCTTGCGCGGATACACAACGGGATATGCTGTGCCTACTTATGTTGTCGATGCTCCCGGCGGCGGCGGAAAGATCCCTCTGCTTCCGGAATACGCTGTAGGCTGGGAAAAAGGCGACTTGCTCTTGCGCAATTATGAAGGAAATATTTTCCGTTATCCCGACAACCACGCAGAATTGAAAGATATACACTAAGGTATGCCGGAATTAAAGGCGAGGGGTAGATAGCTCCGATTGATTATGGCTGTAAAAAAGTTGAAGGTTGGATTGACTTATGATTTACGCGATGATTATTTGAAAGAAGGATACTCTCTCGAAGAAACAGCCGAATTTGATCTGCCCGATACTATCGATGCAATTGAAAAAGTTATCTTAGATAACGGTTATGAAGCCTGCCGTATCGGAAATATTAAAGCTTTGGTCCGCCGTCTCGCAAAAGGAGAACGCTGGGATCTTGTTTTCAATATAGCCGAAGGTCTGCATGGTTTTGGCCGCGAGGCACAAGTTCCCGCCCTGTTAGATGCCTACCAGATTCCCTACACTTTCTCCGACCCCTTAGGACAGGCCCTTACCCTGCATAAAGGAATGACTAAAAATATTATTCGAAGCGTGGGAATTCCTACTCCTGACTTTGCCGTAGTTGGCAGTGCCGATGATATTGCCAAAGTCAACCTTCCTTATCCTCTTTTTGCCAAGCCGATAGCGGAGGGTACAGGTAAGGGCATAACACCGATATCGAAAATAAATAATCCGGAAGAACTACATCACGTTTGCCTGAACCTCTTACAAAACTTTAATCAACCGGTTCTTGTCGAAACTTATCTATCCGGTCGTGAATTTACCGTGGGTATACTAGGGACAGGCAAAGATGCCCGAGCGCTGGGCACGCTAGAGGTTATTCTCCAGCCTGTAGCGGAAAAAAATGCTTATTCTTATGAAAATAAGGAACACTACGATAAAATGGTCCAGTATGTTCTGGTTAACGATGATGAAGCTAAAAAAGCGATGGAAATATCGCTGATGGCCTGGAATGCTCTGAATTTAAAAGATGCCGGTCGCATCGATTTACGCTCTGATGCCCGCGGCGTGCCCCACTTTATGGAAGTCAATCCCCTCGCCGGATTAAACCCCGTACGTTCCGACTTGCCAATTCTGTGCACTCAATTGGGGATGAGTTATAATGCACTGATAAGCTCTATTATTAAATCCGCACTAAGTCGGGCTAACATTAATAATTAACCTTTATTTTAAGCGTACTAAATTTTCGGCAGAAATATGTAAATGAAAAAAATAGTTATTTTGCACAGCGATATTTCTCCTAATGCCAGCGAAGATGAGCTTGATTGCCTCAAACAAGCGGATACAATTGCGCAAGCTGTGCGTCAGCTTGGTTATGAACCTTTCTTAGTGCCGTTTTGTCTTGATCTCGGACAAACAATTAAAACTCTACATTCACTAAGTCCGGAAGTTGTTTTCAATATTGTGGAATCTCTTGCCGCGAAAGGCAGTCTAATTCATTTTGCTCCCGCCTTTCTTGATTATCTGCAGATTCCCTACACAGGGGCGCGCACTGAAGCTATTTTTTTAACATCCTGCAAACCTCTAGCTAAAAAAATGTTACATGCAGCCTGTATCCCCACCCCCGCTTGGATAACCGAAGACGGGATCAGCACCGGCTCGGCTCACGCAGATAAATATATAATTAAATCTTCATGGGAACATGCTTCTATCGGCTTAGATGACGACTCCATTATTTCCACAACTGACAAAAAAGCTCTCCTTAAAGAAATGAACTCCGGCAAGAAAAAACTGGGCGGGTCTTGTTATGCTGAGGCCTATATCGATGGACGCGAATTTAACGTTGCCCTTATTGCCGGTAAATCAGGAGTAAGAATTCTACCCCTAGCCGAAATAATTTTCGTTGGTTATACACCGGAAAAACCAAAGATTGTTAATTACAAAGCCAAATGGATTTCAAATTCCTTTGAATATAATAGCACAATAAGTAAATTTGATTTCCATGAAAATGATGATAATCTTATATCGGTTTTGAGTGAAATTGCCTTGCATTGCTGGAATCTTTTCTCCTTACGCGGATACGCGCGCGTCGATCTTCGCGTTGACAATAACGGCAATCCCTGGGTATTAGAAATTAATGCTAATCCCTGTTTGTCGCTAGACGCCGGTTTTGCCGCAGCGTTTGAAAAGGCATCGATAAAATATCATGAAGCTATTGAGCTCATTATCAATGATGCTCTGAACTGAAAAAGGGAGCAAAAAGCTCAAATATTTCTTATGACTACTCTTAATATAAAATTCAGACAGCAGATTAAACAAACAGATATCGAGGCAATTGAAAAAATTGTCAGGTCCAGCGGTTTTTTTTCTTCCGCGGAAATCGATATAGCGCTGGAATTAGCTGAAGAAAAGTTAGTGGAAGGAGCGGCCAGTTCTTATCAGTTTTTATTTGCCGAAGTCGAAAATATTGTCTGCGGCTATAGCTGTTTCGGCTTAATACCGATGACTTCCGTCAGCTACGATCTTTATTGGATCGCCGTAAATGACAAAATACGCGGTCAGAGCATAGGGAAAAAACTGCTGTCAAAATCCGAAGAAATTATTTTTAGTTTGGGCGGCAAACGCATTTATGTGGAAACATCTTCCCGCAATCAATACCGTCCAACTCACAATTTTTATGAAAGTTGCGGCTATCATAAAGAAGCAATTTTAAAAGATTTTTACTCCGCCGGTGACAGTAAAATTATTTATTCTAAAGGGCTGTAAAACCATTTAATCAACAAGTTAAACAGCTTGCATTTTCCCCAATAATTAGCTAGAGGACTGCCTGAATTAATAATGTGAATTAAAATTCTGAGGAGGAATTTCTCATGCGCTTGTTTCCTAAAACAGAAAATTTTTTTGAATATTTTGAAGAGCTGGCTAATAAAATTGAGGAGGGCGGCCAACTTTTTCTGGAAATGGCTCAAACTCGTGATTTTTCTGAGGTGAGAGTAGCCAAACTCAAGGATATTGAGCACGAAGCGGATGGTATTACTCATAAAACATACGAAAAAATGCACAAGACATTCCTTACACCTATAGACCGCGAAGATATCTATGCGCTTGTTAATAAAATGGATAGTATTATGGACGTCATTGAAGCCACTGCCGTCCGCATTCATCTTTATAAAGTTAAAAAACCGGCTGATGAAATCATCAAACAGGCGGAAATCCTGAATGACGCGATAAAAAAAATTAAAAGCATCGTCCACGCGATGCGCAACATGAAAAACTCCGAAATGATTCTTAACCACTGCGTCGAGATTAATACGCTGGAAAATGCCGGCGATATTGTTTTAAGAACGATTATGGCTAATCTTTTTGAAAATGAGAAAGACGCCATTGAGCTTATAAAATGGAAAGATATTTTTCAACTCCTGGAAGAAGCAATAGACGTATGCGAGGATGTTTCTAATATCGTAGAAGGGATTGTCCTGAAACATGCTTGATTCGATGGGTTTTGTTATATTCCTTGTTTTCATTGCATTGGTTTTTGATTTTCTCAACGGTTTTCATGATTCAGCAAATTCCATTTCTACAGTCGTCTCCACACGGGTACTTTCTCCTAAATATGCCGTGCTGTGGGCGGCATTTTTTAATTTTGCCGCAGCCTTTTTCATTGGAACGGAAGTTGCCAATACTGTCGGCCGAGGCATAATCCATCTCGATATTGTGAACAATTTAGTGATTCTTGCCGCTCTCGGGGGAGCTATAATTTGGAATATCGTCACTTGGTACTACGGACTTCCCAGCAGTTCCTCCCATGCCTTGATTGGCGGACTTATTGGAGCTGCAGTTGCTAAGGCTGGAACTGGCACATTGGTCTGGTCAGGTATTGCCAAAACAACTGCTTTCATTATTCTCTCGCCAACCATCGGGTTGGTCTTAGGCTATATTTTTATGATTATTTCCCTAAACCTAAATCAAAACTCGAACATCGCTCGATCAGATAAACTTTATCGAAAGCTGCAGCTTGTTTCTTCGGCCATATACTCCACCGGGCATGGCATGAACGATGCACAAAAAACCATGGGGATTATTGCTATGGCCCTTTATAGTAAGGGACTTTTGGGTGATACCTTTTATATTCCTTTTTGGATTGTTATTGCCTGTTATAGTGTTATTGCCTTGGGAACAATGTTTGGCGGCTGGCGCATCGTTAAAACTATGGGTACTAAAATCACGAAACTCCGTCCCATCGG
>DLME01000138.1 GCA_002479215.1 Syntrophaceae bacterium UBA7544 | reverse complement strand
ATTTCAATCATCAAGGAGTTGTTGGTCTGCATCAAGCCTATGTTTACGAAGATTTAGATGTATTACTAAAAAACCGCAGCAAATTTTTCAATTTTGATCTAATTTTAGTACTGGACAGCATTATGGATCCCCAAAATCTGGGGGCAATTATTCGCACCGCCCATTGTTTGGGAGCAAACGGTGTGATAATTCCGGAAGACCGGGCTGCGCCTATTACCGCGGCAGTTATTAAAGCCTCTGCCGGTAGCGTCGGACAAATCCCTGTTACGAGAGTAGTTAATTTAGTCCAAATCATTGAATATTTAAAGAATAAGGGATTTTGGATTTTTGGCGCAGATGCGCACGATGGCGGTAATTTAAAAGAAATGGATTTTAATTGTCATGTAGTTTTGGTATTGGGTGGAGAGGCGAGAGGTATCAGGCCGTTGGTGAAGAAGAATTGCGATTTTTTACTAACCATTCCCGTGATGGGAAACTTTGATTCTTTGAATGTTTCTGTAGCTGCGGGAATCATCCAGTATGAAATATTGTCTCAACGCAGACAAACAAGAGCGGCTAAGAAATAAAAAAATAGCGGGCATCCATTAAACTTAATATTTAACTTGTTGAGTTTACATGGAAGATAGCTTATAATAATTTAACGGATTTCGTCCTATAAAAGAAAGGGTTTTAAAATATGCCGGTTTATATTTGGGAAGGTACAACAAGGAAAAACGAAGTAAAAAAAGGGGAGACGGAGGCAGTTGATGAACTTGCCGTTCGCGGCCTTTTGCGGCGGCAGGGATTTAAGTCCATCGAAATAAGGAAAAAACCCAAAGACCTTGCTGAATATCTTCCTTTTTTAACAGGCAGAGTTAAAGCAAAAAACATAGTTGTTTTTTGCCGAATTTTTTCCACTATGATTAATGCCGGTCTTCCGCTTATTCAATGTCTGGACCTTTTGGCTCAACAGGAAGAAAACAAAGTATTTGCCAAAATTATCCGGGAAATAAAGGAAGATATTGAAGGCGGCACTAGCTTAACCGATACCTTAAAGAAATATCCCAAGGTATTTGATGATCTTTTTGTAAATTTAATTGCTGCCGGCGAGGCTGGCGGTATTTTGGATGTTATCTTGGCTAGACTTTCCACTTATTTGGAAAAAGCAATGAAGTTAAAAAGCCGCGTCAAAGGAGCAATGACTTATCCTATCGCTGTTTTAGTTATCTCCTTTACGGTAGTTGCTTTATTACTCCTCAAGGTTATTCCTGTATTTCAAAAAATGTTTGAAGGAATGGGTGGGCAACTTCCCGGTCCTACATTAATGTTAATTGCGGCTAGTGAGTTTGCGCAGAGTTATTGGTGGGTTATACTGGGTATTATGATTGTAGTTTTTATTGCTTTCAACAGATTTTACAAAACAGAAAAAGGACGTTGGACTATTGACACTTTGTTGCTTAAGGCGCCCGTCTTCGGTCTGCTTTTGAAAAAGGTTGCCGTAGCTAAATTCTCGCGCACGCTTTCAACAATGCTGAGTTCCGGAGTGCCCATTTTGGAGGCATTAGCTATTGTCAGCAGAACTTCAGGAAACATTGTTGTCGAAGATGCCTTGCTAAAAACACGTCAAAGCATTGGTGAGGGAGAGTCTATAGCGGAGCCATTGGAAGCAGCAAAAATATTCCCACCCATGGTTGTGCAAATGATTGCCGTTGGCGAGGCGACAGGCGCCCTTGATGCTATGCTTAGTAAAATTGCGGATTTTTATGATGATGAAGTTGATGCCGCGGTTAGTGCCATGACGACACTTTTGGAACCGGTAATGATGGTTTTCTTAGGTGTAGTAGTGGGAGGGATGATTATAGCCATGTACCTGCCCATCTTTAAACTTGCCGGGGCCGTTGGATGATAAAATCAGCATATAGCGAATTCGGTAATAAGAATGGTCGGGATGGCGCGATTTGAACGCGCGACCCCTGCGTCCCGAACGCAGTGCCCTACCAAACTGGGCCACATCCCGACACGGCAGGGACGATATAGAATTTATTCCTAATTGTCCACTTTTTTTATTCAAACAAAATTTTCCGTTAAGTGATGAATATAATTTGTGGCTTATTATTTTGGCATTGATTCAATTTATATATTGACAATTGTCTTTTACTTAGCGGCGTGTTAAAATGTAGCAGATTAGTGTTGAAAGAGATCATTAGCTGGTGATTATTTACGATTTAAAATGCGAAAAAGGGCATACGTTCGAGGGCTGGTTTCAAGACCAGCAGGCCTGGAATTTACAAAAGTCGCAAAAGTTAGTTTCTTGTCCGGTGTGTAATAGCTCGAATGTTGAGATAGTCCCTTCTTCTATTACGATTATGGGAAAAGATTCACGGGCGGCAAGCAAGCTTCAAGAAAAAGAAATTTCTCCAATTAAAGCTTTACAAGTGTTACATCAGTACATTGATAAGAATTTTGAAGATGTGGGGGACAAATTTGCCGAAGTTGCCTTAAAGATGCATTGCGGGGAGGAAGAAAAGCGCAATATTAAAGGGACTACAACTCCCCAAGAAGAAAACAGCTTGAAGGAAGAAGGCGTTCAATTCATCAAAATTCCCATGCTGAAGATGGATAGTTAGTCCGTTTTTAGTTCGTATGATTTTTAACCGACAAATTAAATATTCCTCCCCCGACTTAATCTGGATCATCATTATTTTGCAGGCATTAGTTTATGCACAAATTATATAAAAACATAATTGACGGTATTGGCAATACCCCCCTGGTGGAAATCTGCAGGCTCAATCCTAATAAAAAGGTAAAGATTTATGCCAAGCTGGAAAGCGCCAATCCCGGCGGCTCCATCAAAGACCGCACCGCATTGTTCATGATTGAAAACGCCGAAAAAAGGGGTGAATTAACTTCCGACAAAATCATTCTGGAAGCGACCAGCGGCAATACGGGAATAGGTTTGGCGATGATTGCTGCGGCAAAAGGATACAAGTTATGTTTGACGATGCCGGAATCGGCCAGTGAAGAAAGAAAAAAGATTTTGCGGGCGATGGGAGCGGAATTGCACTTTACGCCGGCCGTTCAAGGCACTGACGGTGCCATTGAGCTTGCCTACAAAATGTTACGTGAAAATCCGGATAAATATTTCGGCACGGATCAATTCAATAATGAAGACAATATTGCCGCCCATTATTGCGGCACCGCTCAGGAAATCTGGGATCAAACTGCAGGAGAAGTTACAGCAGTTGTAGCCAGTCTCGGCACCACCGGGACTGCCATGGGTATTTACAGACGGCTTAAAGAATTAAATCCGCAGACTATAATTATCGGAGTTGAACCTTATTTGCAGCACAAAATTCAAGGGTTGAAAAATATGCGTGAGTCCTACCGGCCGGGCATATTTGATAAAAAGTGTCTTGATGAAAAAGTGAATATCTTGGATGAAGACGCTTTTGAGATGTCCCGAAGGCTCGCCCGAGAAGAAGGGATACTTGCGGGTATGAGTTCCGGAGCGGCCATGTTTGTTGCGGCTCAGAAAGCCCGCGAAATGGCAGAAGGCATGCTTGTGGTCATTTTTCCGGATAGCGGTGAACGATATTTAAGCACTGAATTATTTGCCGTGAGGGAAGATCTCTCCACTCTGAATCTTTATAATACCTTAAAGCGCCGAAAAACTCTCTTTAAGCCGGTGAAAGCCGAAGAGGTGCAAATGCATACCTGCGGGCCGACAGTTCATGATGCGCCTCATCTGGGGAATTACCGGCGTCTGATTGTTGCCGATTTAATTTGCCGCTATCTGATTTATAAAGGCTACAAAGTCAAACACGTCCTGGACATTGTCGATATGACCGATAAGTCGATTAAGGGATCGGAAAAAGCGGTGATGGAACTTGCCGACTATTCGGATAAATATTTGCAGGTATTTCTGGAAGACGCAAAATATCTAAATATCCATCAGGATAATATTTACGTCAAGGCTTCCGAGAATGTTGAAGAAATGCTCAAGATTGTCGAGAAATTAGTCGATAAGAATTATGCGTATGAAAAATTACATTCTGTATATTACGACATTTCCAAAATGGCCGATTACGGCCGTCTTTCCAATGTTGATTTAGGCAAGACGAGGCTGGGCAAGTCTATTGATCTTGACGATTATGAAAAAGACAGCCCGGCCGATTTTGCTCTACTGAAAAGAGCAAGCTTGGGAGAGTTGAAGAGAGGTATTTATCATAAGGCTAAATGGGGTAATGTGAGACCCGGCTGGCATTTGGAATGTGCGGCTATTTCTCAGAAATATCTGGGCGCAGTTTATGATATTCACATTAGCGGAGCTGATGAGACGTTTCCCCATTGTGAAAATATTTTGGCTATTAATAAGGCGTTCTCCGGCCACAACGGAGCTAATTATTGGATTAACGCTGAGCTGATATTGGTTAATGGACGAAAGATGTCTCGCTCTTTAAATAATTCTCTGCCGCTAGCTCAATTAAGGCAAAATGGTTACAACGGCAGGGATATACGATTTTTCCTGCTGGGGATGCATTATCGTAAACCGATCAATTATTCCGAGAAAGCGTTAAAGGCGGCAAAGAATACGGTTAAAAAAATCGATACTTTTATTTCCCGGGTGGACGCTATTAATACTGATGCGGCGGATCTTTCCGAAGTTGATCAGTTGATTTACGATCTCAATCATGGCTTTCTGGTTTCTTTAGATGACGATTTAAACATCGCCGGTGCGCTGGCGGCTCTTTTCGATTTTATTGGTAAGTTAAATTCGCCGCTGGCACAGGGAATGATCAGCAAAGGTGATGCTCGAAAAATTCTAACGGCGCTTAAGAGTATTAACAACATCTTGGGCGTAATAGATTTTAGTCAGCAATCCGCCGGCCGGGAAATAAATGAACTCATTCATAAAAGAGAAAAGGCGAGAGCTGCTGGCAAGTGGCCGGAAGCAGATTTTATGAGACAACAGCTTACCGAACTCGGGGTTGATGTTTTAGATACGCCCCAGGGGGCAATCTGGCGATTTAAATGATAGCATAATATGGATGTTTTAAGAAAATCAGTAATAGCTGGCTCCTGGTATCCAGGAGATCCTTCCGTTCTGAGAAAAGATATTCAGAATTACTTTAGAGCAGTGCCGGATCTGGCGTTGGAAGGAGAAATCGTGGCTTTAATAGCACCGCATGCTGGCTACATATATTCGGGACAAGTTGCTGCCTATGCCTACAAGCTTATCTGCGGGAAGAAATATGACGCGGTTGTAGTTATTGGCCCGAGCCACCGTGTCGCTTTTTCCGGTGTGTCCATATATAGCAGAGGCGGTTACGAGACGCCGCTGGGCGTTGTTTTCGTAAATAAATTCCTGGCTGAAGTAATTAAGGATTTGAATGAAATAATTGAGGAGATGCCGGCAGCTCATTTGCAGGAGCATTCTCTAGAAATTCAACTTCCTTTTCTGCAGGTGGCGCTGGGTGAATTTTCCTTTGTTCCCCTGGTGATGGGCGATCAGAGCGAAAATACCTGCCGTAAGCTTGCTGCGGCAATTCATCAGGCGGCAGGCGGCAGCAAGATATTGATTGTAGCCAGTTCCGATTTGTCTCATTTTCACGATTACAACACGGCGAAAAAGTTGGATGAAGTTATTTTGCGGCATTTGAAAGAAAGCGACGCAGCAGGTCTTATGGAAACTCTCACCGGTGGGACTGCGGAGGCATGCGGCGGCGGCCCAATGGTGGTGGCTATGCTGGCGGCACGTATGTTCGGCGCAAACAAAGCACGTCTTCTAAAGTATGCAAATTCCGGAGATGTAACCGGCGATAAAAGTTCCGTTGTTGGATATGCATCAGCAGCTTACTATAAATAATGACAAGTTGTCTTTAATCGGCTGCCTTTATGTCTTAGCTGTCTGTTTTCTCAAGGTGTTGGGCAGCCTAAGGTGAACTTTTCTTACCACTTCGGTATTCTTCTGAATACTATTTGGTGTAGTAAAATGGAGCCCATATGGAACTTACGGAAAAAGAAAAAACTACTCTTCTGGATATTGTGAAAAAAGCGATCACGGCTAAATTCAATGATAAGGGAATGCCGATATTAACTCTGGAGTCGCAAACGCTCAAGGAGAGAAGGGGCGCGTTTGTGACTTTGAAAAAACATGGCCATTTGCGCGGCTGTATCGGTTACATAAAAGCAGTTAAACCGCTTTGGGAAACTGTGCGGGAAATGGCTGCTGCGGCGGCGTTTCATGATCCCCGATTTCCATCATTAAAGCTGGAGGAAATTCAAGATTTAACATTTGAAGTGTCCGTACTAAGTCCATTGAAACGTATAAAAAATATTGATGAAATTGAAGTGGGGAAGCATGGCTTATACATTGTACGTGGCTATAATTCCGGCTTATTATTGCCGCAAGTGGCTGCCGAATATGGGTGGGATCGGGAATATTTTTTACAGGAAACTTGTTATAAAGCCGGCTTGCCACCACAGGCATGGAAAGATAAAGAAACTGAAATTTACATATTCTCGGCAGATTATTTTGGCGATACAACTTAGAAAGTTGCTAAGACTAATTTTTTTAATGTCCTGTAAATAAAGACGGCTTATCATCAAACTAAAGCATAAAGTAGACTAAAATGTTTATTAATGGCGTTGCTTTTTTAAACAACTTGGATGATATCTCTTGTTTTGATTATTTTGTATCCTGAATTTATAAGTAGAATACTGGAAAAAATTACCTGATCCTGTGTTTGTTTTTAGCACTATGCTCTTTTGAATTAAAATACTCCTGCTTGAATATTTTCTTACTTTCATTATTTCTTTTATTTGCCGAAAGAAAATCATTATAATTTTGAAGCACTTCCAGCGTTATATTTATTGAGTCAATTAGGTTTTTCATGGCTTTAATATTTTTCGAAATTAGGCTTATTTTATACAAACGCGTCTTACTTGCTTTAAATCTGTATGTCCCTCGATTGCTTTGACGATGCCATCTTGTAGCAGAGTGGTCATCCCCTCAGCAATTGCCGTATTGCGAATCTGTTCGGCATGCTCATGTTTTTGAATCATTCTTTTAATGTTATCTGAGGCGATAAGAAGTTCATGAATGCTCATACGTCCATGATAGCCTGTCCCTTCGCAAGCATCGCAACCTTTCGGACGATAAAGTGATAGCTCGTTAGTATAAGGAATATTCAACTGGGCAAAATATTCTTTTCCGTATGTTTCGGCAATTTCTTCATATTCTTCTTTGCTGGGGTGATAGGCTTCCTTGCATTTTTTACATAGTGTTCGGACAAGCCGCTGCGCCAGTATGCCGAGCAGAGCATCAGCGAAGTTTAATGGATCGATGCCCATATCCAATAGCCGGACAATCGTTTCCGGTGCGCTATTAGTGTGCAACGTGCTTAGGACAAGATGCCCGGTAAGCGATGCTTCCACACCAATTTTAGCCGTTTCAAAATCACGCATTTCGCCAACCATGATTACATCGGGATCGGCACGCAAGAAGGAACGCATGGCCGCGGCAA
>DLME01000188.1 GCA_002479215.1 Syntrophaceae bacterium UBA7544 | reverse complement strand
AAAACCCTGCGCCTCTGGGATGTGGCTACGGGGAAAGAGATACGAACATTTACCGGGCATAAAAAAGTGGTTTTCTCCGTTGCCTTTTCTCCAGGTGGAAGGGTCGCCTTGTCGGGAAGTCTCGATGAAACCATGCGTCTTTGGAATGTAGCCACGGGGAAAGAGGTACAAACTACTAATTAATAAAGTCAGTAGTCTTCTGCGTTGCCACAGGGAAATATTCTCTAGTCTTTGCCATTGCCGCCGTCTTGCTTTTTGGGTGTACCATCATTGCCCTGTTGACTCGTCCTCCTCGCTCAAAACTTGCAACTCCATACTAGTTTTGCGGGTACTTGGATTCCTTTGAAATACTATCGCCATCGAAAAGCCAGGTCTGTGTAATCGACTGCACAAAAAAATTCTTGGCCATCTTTCGAGAGAACGGCTAAAAGGTCAAGTCTCTTCTTGGTTCATTAGCGATATTGAATACCACAATTCAAATGGTAATCATCATTTCTGACAACTGACAACCATTGAGCAGTGGTAGGTGTTTTCAGTAAGCATTTCTTCCTGTAATGTTGTTTTTCTTATTTTCCCGATTCATACAACATTTCAATCGGAAATAAACACAAGTACCGCCCGATGACAAACATCGGCACCGCATATTTCGTATTTATAATGTTTATTGACTTTGATTATAGTTAGCCTACAATATACATCAAAGTTTGAGAAGGGCAAACCACCTGAAAAAGTGGGACGCAAAGTTACTGGCCTAAGTCATCGTAAAGGGATAAGGGGCAGAACTGCCGGACAGCTTCAAAATCATCCAGCAATTCTACTATAAAATAAAATTACAATTTAAGAAGATAGATACATACCAATCCGCAAAATGGCTGATTCAAGGAGAATCCTATGGCTGACGACGATTCAAAAAAAGGCGGCAAGATTCTGACTAGTGACGATTTAAAATTAGTCTGTGGCAACAATGAGTTAAAAATGGTCCGTGGTGTAACCCGACGAAATTTTATCAAATACTCTGTTGGAACAGTTGCATACCTTTCCCTAGGTACACTGATCACAGGGTGCAGCAGTGGCAGTGGCAGTGGTACCAACAACAACTTCCCAGTGGTTGTTTTCGCGGATGTTCATTTCAATCCTTTTTATGATCCATCTCTTTTCACGGCGCTGGTCGCCGCGGATGCCGACCAGTGGGCGACTGTTTTCCAGACATCACTCATAACAACGCCTTCGGTATGGGGTGCCGACACCAACTACCCCTTGCTTGTGCTTGCACTCTCCAGCATAAAGCAGAACCTGGGAGCGAGTCCGCTCATTATTTATACCGGCGACATTCTCGGGCATAACTTTCCGCAAACGTTTTTCAAACTGTATTATGGGAACCTCGGTGTTCCGGTTCCAGATTATGCAACCATTTTAGCCAACGTTGCAGCTGTTGCAGCCATGAAGGACTTTACCGACAAGACGGTTGCCTTTTTTATGGGACAGGTGAGGTCGTCTGTCGGAGACATTCCCGTTATGTTCGCCGTCGGAAATAGCGATTCATACACGGGCCTTGGCCCGGATAGCAGTTTTCTTTCCAATACGGCTGAACTATACTACACACAGTTTTTGAACGGCATTGCAGATCATCAGACATTTCTTAATACTTTCACGAGCGGAGGATATTATGCCGCGGAGATGCCGGGAACGAACTTGATGGTGATAGGACTCAATACATTTGAGTTTTCCCCGTATTTCGGCAACGCCAATTCGAGTGCAGTGGCCGCCGAGCTCGCCTGGCTTGATACAACACTGGCTTCGGCCCAGGTCACGGGCAAAAAGGTGTGGCTCTTGATGCATGTACCTCCCGGGGCGGATAAATATTCAACCGCCCAATCTGTCGATGCCAACGGTCACATTACAGCTGCCACAATGATGTGGAATCAGAACTATCAAACAAGTTTTCTGCAAATACTTTCCAAGTATCCGGGCCTTGTAACCCAGATACATACCGCGCATACGCATATGGACGAATATCGCATCGTGTCACCTGGTAATCTGGCTGTTACAACGCCCAGCATAGCTCCATATTTTGGCAATAACCCTGCTTTTAAGGTCTTCACGATTTCCGGCAATACCTTTAAGGCCACCGACTACACTTCCCTGAATTATGACCTCGCTACTAACCTCGAGCAATTCAATATCTATTATACCTTTTCGACAGCGTATCTCATGCAGGGTTTTCTGAATGATTCTTTGTTGCAACTTTATCCGGAACTAGTCACAGAAAATGCAAAACAGACACTTTATAGAGGACATTATTTTTCCGGACATAATTATACGGTACCCGTCGGCAACGAGTTTTATCCCATTACAGATAAGACCTGGCCGGTCTACTGGTGTGGCATAGGCCATATGGACGAACAAGGTTTAATCGATTGTGTGAACTCCTATTGATGTTCACACACAAGGAAATTGACCAATGTTATGGTGAATAAGATGAAGACACTTTACCCATGACCATAAGCAGGTAATAAATAACAAGTCATATGCAAGTTAACATCTTGCAGATGGTAATTAACGGTAAGGTAAAAACTTTATTTGCTATGCGCTCTACTTGCGGTAGGTAATGCTCCACATTTCTATCTTTCAACCAGTAATCATTAATTCCAGCAGTTGCTCTCAACTGAACAGTAGTAGGTGAACTCGTTAAAAGTGACGAAAATCAATTTGACATGTTCGTAAGGTCAAATATTGGTCAGGATATCTAATTCTAAATCATAACGTTATTTTTGATAGCAACGTCGTTGGCTTCCTCAACGTATGTACGCGCTTTGTCGCTTTCTTCTCGCCGTCTCGATATCAGCTATGATTTAGAAATGGAATAAAGCATTCATCACAGCCATTGATTAGGCTTAACTATCCTACCGGGAATTTCGAATGTATTCATCCCTCCGGTTTGGAGCCAGCGTTTGGTGCTATCGTAAGCCAGCGACAAGTATTCAGCAGTTCTGGATAAATCATAAAATGAGTGGCCTATGGGATAAACAGGCGGGATAATATGAATTAAGATATCTTTCTGGTAAATTTCAATATCCCGAAGAAATTGATGGTCGATCAGTATATTTAAAGAATGAGCAAAAATATCGATCAACCCTGAAGGCGCTTTATCTAGTGTTTTATGATACCCGGCAGGCAAAATAAATACTTCTTCTGCACCGTATTCCGCAGCCACGGACAGCGGCGTGTCGCCGGAAAGACTTCCGTCAATCAAAAAGCGCCCCATCATCTCTACATGTGGATAAATGCCGGGCAAAGCGGTACTCGCCAGTACCGCTTTGATTACATTCCCCGAGCTAAGCACGACCTGTTCACCGGTCATCAAGTCTGTTGCGATGAGCAGACAGGGAATTCTGGCATCAGCGAGTGTGTTGTAACGGATATTTTTTTCAAGTAGTCTACGCAAGCCCTTGGGCGACACAAGAAAGTTTTTCCTTTTTAATATATTGACGATGGTGCTGAAAATATTAACAGGAAATATATTCTTCCTGAGCACGGATATCCATATTTTTTCCAGTTCATCAACACCTTCAAGCGTAGGATTACCACACATGAAAGCTGAATTAATCGCTCCGACAGAAGTGCCGACAAAAAAATCCGGGATTATCCCCTGCTCGAAAAGGGCTTTGATCATCCCGACCTGGATAGATCCCAGGCCGCTTCCTCCGGAAAGCAAAAAAACTGCTTTCTTTTTTCTATCACTTTTATTTTTTGCTATTTCGGGCATCATCATAACGGTTTTAATTTTATCTTACTAATTTTGCGGCGATACTGGCCACATGCCTTCCCTGATAACGTGCTGCTGCCAGTTCGTTGGCGCTAGGCATTCTTTCTCCCTGTCCGCCAGTGATCGTGGATGCGCCATAGGGCGATGAGCCGGTTATTTCATCAATCCTCATCTGCCCCTGAAATGTATAAGGCAAACCGACGATAATCATACCGTGATGCAACAGTGTATTGTGGGTGCTCAATATTGTTGTTTCCTGCCCGCCATGCTGTGTTGCCGAACTTGTAAAAACACTGCCCACTTTGCCCACCAGAGTTCCTTTTATCCAAAGAGACCCGGTTGAATCCAGAAATGCCCGCATCTGGGCGCACATATTCCCGAAACGGGTCGGCGTCCCGATAATAATCGCATCCGCTTTTTCCAGATCATCAAGAGTGGCAAAGGGTATATGAGAAAATGCCTTTTGCGCCTGGGCAATGCCGGTTTTCTCCAGAATGCTCTGATCGAGAAGTTCCTTTACCCGTTTTAATTCAACCTGTGCCCCATCAAACTCCTTAACACCTTCGGCAAAAGCTTGCGCCATTTTGTAGATATGACCGTATGCTGAATAAAAAATCACTACTACCTTCATATTCTGCCTCGCATATTTAATTAAATTGTTCAGAAAATAAATCAACCGTTCTTACTTTACATAATTTATGCACTGATCTTTCCGGTTGTTGATATCATTCACAAACCTGCCAATTTATAGTGTAAAATACACACATATGAATCAATATACAAGGACGAAAATGACTTGATTTTACGCTCAATATTTTCGTGGCGGTTTATGAAATCATATATAGTCTCAGAATAAGAAAAGAGTCAAAGTTTGGACCAAGTTAATGACTTTCCGCGGAATTGCTCGACTAACAAATTTCAATACACTTTGTTTCTGAAATTTAATTCTCGAAATAATACAACTTCTAAAGAACAATACAACAGTTAATTACGTCAGGAATCAGGGGGAGGAGTTTTGGGAATTGCCACCCGACATGCGCCGCTATAATACTCATATTACTCTCTTTCTATTGGTAATCGTCAGTTATTATGAATACTCAGTACAGAATAGTTGTAGGTGTAGTCAGTAAACACTTCTTCCTGTAATGTTGTTTTTTTATTTTCCTAATTCACACAACATTTCAATTGGAAATAATCAGAAAACTGCTGAATTCTAACTTAACATGTGGTACAAGTATCGGAGGCAAATCAATTTTGAAAACAGGAAGGACAACATCTGAGATGAAAAAAATGTATGGGATTATAGTTGGAATTGTAATAGCTGTTTTTATGAATATAGCAATATTTTCTGCTCCATCCATGGCCGAAACAATCAAATGGCGGATGGTTACTACTTGGCCATCCTACTCTGCTATCAATCAAGAACCCGTACGTCTTGCTAAAAGTATATATGAACTAAGCGGCGGCCGCCTGCAAATTACGGTATATGCGGCGGGAGAACTTGTCCCGGCGCAAGAGGTTTTTGATACAGTTTCGAGAGGCGCCGCGGAAATGGGTTCAGATTATGCTGGCTATTGGGCGGGTAAAAATTCCGCTTTTGACCTGTTAGGATCATATCCCATGACTCTTTCCCAATATGATGTAATAAACTGGTATATCCATGGTGGTGGACGTGAAATGTATAATTACATGTATGGCAAATACAATATGATTTATTTTATTGATGGTATTTCTCCCGCCGCATCATGCATTCGTTCCCGTATGCCTATCAGGAGCTTGGCTGATCTTAAAGGCAAAAGAATCAGACTGACCGGTAAAGCGGCGAGCTACGTCTTGCAGAAAGCGGGTGCTATACCGGTTTCAATAGCACCAGCTGAAATTGCTCAACAATTGGCAGCGGGCACCATTGATGGCGCCGCGTATAATACCCCTTCTATTGACTGGAGCATCGGTCTGGGAGAAGTTACCAAATATAACATTGGCCCCGCTTGGAATCAGCCGTCAAGTACTGGCGGGATTATGATTAATAAAGATGCCTGGAGTGCTCTGCCTCCTGATTTGAAGAAAATTATTGAAGTTGCCATAAGCGAAAATAATCTTGTTATGACCTCCCTGGCTGAATGGGATTCTGTTGAACATATTAATAAATTTAAAGCAAAAGGCACCCAGGTTTTCACATTTTCGGCAAATGATTTAAGGCAGATAGAACAATGGGTATGGGAATACATTATTGAGGAAGCAAAGAAAAATCCTGATTACAATAAAGTTGTTACCTCCATGTTCCAATACTTAAAAGATTTTAGCGTGGCCCGTAATTACGAGGGGCCATTCGGTCAAGGAAGAAATCCAATGACGCTGCCTAATTTACCTGATTTGAAATAAGTTTTTTTACTTCAAATCTATTTTTTGAAAGACGTATTTTAGGATATATTGAGGCTTGGTTTGTAAGGAGTAATTAAATAATTACTAACAATCAGGATCGTCATATCAATTTTTATTCCTCAATTCAAGTACGCCCTTTATGTGTAGGAAGGGTTGTAAATATTATGACGGAGTCAAAGATGTAAATGATGGTGAATTTAAAGAATATTGCGACATGACTGGTAAACGAATCGGTATTGGAACTTCTTGTGGGATGATACAATCCAAGGGAGTTAAGTTACCAGAAGGAGTTTTAGCATTTTGATTGTGTGATGACGATATTTTTAATCTTAACCATTTATGAATTGATCTAAATCTTTTAGTATTTTTCAGCGATATTTTTAAGTTGACCTTCTAGATATGGTCCCGTTTCATTTTCAGTAAATAAATCGTTAAGCAGTTGTGCTACACCAAACTTCGTTCTCGCCTCTTCATAATATGGCGTTTGCACTCTCCTAAAAAAATCAACAAATTCGTCCATATCTTTTACAGACCACTTGGAACTTTGACCAATATTCTTTTTTATTTTACCTATGCTAAGAAATGTTAACAAATACTGCACTCCATCCTCTCCAAGAAATATCTCAAGGCTCATTGAAGGATGTTTAGTTATATCCTCGCATGTTTTTTTGTGTACTATTTTAAAATCATAATCTGAGAATTTTTCATCTCGTTTCCAGAGAACATAACCATCACCGGGTTTTTGAATGATGTCACCGCAAACATCACAATACCACTGTTTCAATGGTTTGAGCATAATTTCTCATATCCTTTCATTTATTCATCTGACCTGCCCCAAATACTTGTACCACATGTTAAGTTAGAATTCAGCCATTTTTCATTTCTCAATTCAGGTACGCC
>DLME01000037.1 GCA_002479215.1 Syntrophaceae bacterium UBA7544 | reverse complement strand
GAAGTTGAATCGTCCAGAATCAGTATACGCGGGTTAATCAATAAAGTACGTGCAATGGCCAGTCTTTGTTTCTGCCCGCCGGAAAGAGTGACGCCACGCTCGCCAACCCAGGTATCATAACCTTTTGGCAGGGATTTAATGTAATCGTGGAGCTGCGCGCTCTTGGTGGCGTTGATAATATCTTGTTCGGTGGCATTCACCGCACCGTAAGCGATATTGTCACGGATTGTCCCGGTAAAAAGGAAAACATCCTGCTGGACAATACCGACATTCTTTCGCAAAGAATCCAACGTTACGTCACGGATATCGATGCCGTCAATCGTGATGCTGCCGGCGGTTACGTCGTAGAACCGCGGAATGAGATTGACCAGCGTTGTTTTTCCGCTGCCGGTGGCGCCTAGTAATGCGACCATCTCACCGGATTTGGTTTCCAGATTGATATTTTCCAAGATGTTACCCGTTGTTTTTGGTAGATTGATTCCCTCGTATTTGAAATTCACGCCAGTGAATCTAACGTCACCCCTGATATTCGCCAGAACCAGAGCGTTGGGTTTTTCCTGTACCGCGGATTGGGTATCCAGGATTTCAAAAATACGCTGTCCTGAAGCGATGCCGCGGCTGGTCAGATCAACCATTGGTCCGAGCATTCTGATTGGCGGAATAAGTAATCCAAGGTAAATATAAAACGTGGTCAATTGCCCGACAGTTAAATGCCCTTGAATGACCTGTAACCCGCCGTACCAAAGCACAAGGGAGCTCGCTATCGTAGTGAGGAACGTCATGGTGGGACCACCAAAGGCCTGAATTCTGGCGACGCGAATCTGGTCGTCGTATAATATATGTGCTTCTTTTTCAAATTTTTGTGTCTCGGCATTCTGACGAGAAAAGGCTTTGACAACTCTAATGCCTGAAAGGTTTTCCTGTAAAACCGTGCCCATCGAAGCCATTTGCTGCTGGATTCTGGTCCATAAAGGACGTAATCTTGTAACAAGCTTGATGGCGAGATAGCCGATGAACGGCAGGCAGGCAAAGCTGACCAGTGTCAGTTTCCAGTTAATCGTGAACATAATGACGGAGATACTGGTGAAGAGCGTGATGATATAAATCATGCGGACCATGCCGCCGGAAAGGGAGAACCGTACACCTTCCACGTCCTGTGTGGCGCGGGACATCAGTTGTCCCGTTTGGGCTGTATCATGAAAAGAGAAGCTGAGATGCTGAATGCGATCGTACAATTTGTTTCGAAGGTCATAAGCTACACCCTGACCAATGAATTCGCCAAAGTAGTTTTGCCCGAAAGTGAATAACCCGCGGAGTAGACTGAGCACCAGGATGCCAATGCCGTATATTACGAGCAACCGCATATTACCGCTGACTTTCAACGTCGTTGCGTCAATGTGTAGTGCATTATTGACCGCGTCACCAATTAATATCGGCACAATCAAACTGGCGGCCGTGGCTAACAAAAGACAGGTAAAGGCAATAATGAGCCTTTTCCAGTATTTTTTTGTAAGTCCAACTAACCTAGAAACAATCCGCATGCCTAATTATTCAGCCTATCAACGAATTTATCGTGAATATAATTATCAGCTTATTAAGTTAGAATTTCTCATCTAATAGAATCTTTATTATTTCATTTGATCGTTTCAGTTTATCTCGAGCATATTTTAGATATTGAAGACCTTCTTCAGAAATTTGATACATCCTTCTGGCGGGGCCGCTTTCTGGGATAACCCAATTGGATACTAATAATCCATCGGCCTCCAGTTTTCTTAGGACTACATAAATTATTGCTCTGGGAGTGCCAATCTGGAATTTTTCCCTAAGAACCTGAGAAATTTCGCCTCCATGCATGGGCTTTCTATTGATAATGTTTATGATGGCAATACTTAATATACCTTTGAAGAGCGGCTCTACAGGCAGAGTCAAATCCTGATCTTGCAAATCTTCTGAAGCCATTGGCAAACCCTTCTTTGAAACTTACTATTGCGTAATTTAACATACCATGATAGGTTCTGTCAAGAATCCATGAGTGACATGTTAATGTTCTAGGAGTGTGTCTGAGTAATGGCCTCAAAAGTGAGTAACCGGTATAATTAGGGTGATCTTGGCGAGGAGGTACACTGTGAGCAAGACATTTCGCCCTTATGAGCCCGACCAGATTTCACTCATGCCTGCATCGATCATTTTTAACAAATCAAATTCAATTGCTCATTCTTTTATCAGTCTGTCTTCCCAGGTTCTCCAGATTGCTTGCCAATAACGGCCCATTTTGCAACCCTCATTGTATCTCCGGAATCGGTCTTAATGATGAAAGATTCAGAATATATATTCTGAATCTTTCCGTAAATCCCCCCATTGGTGATAACCATATCCCCTATCTGAAGTGACTGCAACATTTTTAGCTTTTCTTGTTGCTTCTTCTGCTGAGGTCGGACTGTAAAGAAATACATGAACCCGAAGATAACTGCAATAAAAATAATTAATAGCAACCAGGTTCCTGAAGAGCTGCTAGCTGAAGCGTTGGAGGTGTTGGTAGATGAACAGCCTGCCACTAAACTGAAGGTCGCCAGTAATACTAATGTAACCATTATATTTGGAAACTTTCTTTTTTCCATAACCTATCTTCTCATTAGACATTAATACTTTATGACACCAACAAATCAAGCAAACCTACCGTTTCTAGTTTATAACTTCCTTTCCGAGTTTCCTGGCCTTTCTTCTCGTTTTATGCCTCGCATTTATCCGAGATTTAACTAAATGTGAACCCCTTTTGAACTGCTGAACCGCCGCCATTTTTGTTTTACCCCCTTTTGTAAGCATTCTTATCGCTCACTATGTAACCCAGTAGGAACATTAATGCTATTATGGCACATATTTCACAAACTAACTGCGATGGTGTGTGAATCAACTGTGGTATGATAAAAATGAATGAACTATCTCTAAATACAACCAAACTTTGGAAGCATTATTCTCAGACTATTTGAAAAAAGGAGGCAACATGATTGGCGAAAAAGTAAGTCATTACCAGGGCAAAAACACTGACTTGGCTAGTCTAAAGAGCCAGATCGAAGCATATCTAACAGATGACAAATTCAAAGTGCAGTCCTCGATACCCAGCCCTCATGGGATAGTAATTCAGGCACATAAAGGGGGATGGTTGAGTTCAATTATCACAGCTGACCGGGCATTAACCATCATGATTAGCGGTGACCCCAATGACTTCACCATCAGGGTGGGAATCGGAAGGTGGTTAAAACATCTTGGAATTACAGCTGCGGAGGCTCTTTTATTAACTGAATTATTCCTTTTGGTCGATGTGCCGGAAACCTTATGGAACTTTGAGATCGAAAATAAGATAGCCAAGAAAATAGACTCGCTGGTGGGCTAACCATATGGTTTTTTAACGAATTCTTATCAAGCAAAGGTAAAATAAATGATCGGGCCTAGTGGATGGGGGTGGTATTGGGGTTTTGGCGGCGGTTTATTGGAATCTCTTATCGCAATAGCGCTTATCGTTTTGGTGGTTTGGGGCATTGTCAGCTTAATCAGACATGCCGACTCTCGACCAACAACCGCCATGAAACAGACACCACTTGATATTGCCAAAGAGCGCTATGCAAAAGGCCAGATAACCAAGGAGCAGTTCGACCAAATCAAGAAAGATTTGAACCAGAAGTGATCAACAAGAATCTCATTTTGTCTGAACGTGAATTCTCGATGCAAAAGTCAGGAGTTCAAAGTAAGTGAATTTAAAGGCTTCTTTATTATCTTTCTATTGCCTGAATTCCAGTTCAATACGACCATCATGATAAACATGTGCCGCTTTAAGAATCATCTGTAACTGTGCTTTTTGCTGGCGGACATCCAGGCCATCGAACGCCTCAACAAACGTCTTTATCGACTGTGGTAATGTGTCAGCCAGGCTCGTCCTAGCACGCACTTCTTCTGTCCAATCTTTAAGTTCCTTTTTTCGGGCTTCTAACGTAGATACCTCTGCTCGTGCTGCTTGGTTAGCCCTGGCGAATTCCTGCTCGTTTAAAATCTTACGCTTCAAGAGGTCGTCAAGCCTGTTCATAAACTGAGCTTCTGAATTCGCCAGTCGCTTTTCCAC
>DLME01000041.1:28014-34284 GCA_002479215.1 Syntrophaceae bacterium UBA7544 | reverse complement strand
AAAAATCGATCTCAGATCCATTTATTTTTTTTACTAAACTGTTAATGTTTTTTCCGATAAAAGCAGAATCAGGATGAATAATAAAACTGCCTTGTTCATCTACTAACCAAAGGTCACCCAATCCATTGTCTTTTGTTTGTTTCTCATAACCTTCAATTATTGCGGCCAGAGATAGGGATACTATCCAAGCCCCTGAAAAAATATTTTCCTGGCGCCAAAGGGGATAACCAAGAATTAACTGCCAATCCGTTTTTTGCTTTATACCGGCTGCACGCGATTTTTCCGCTAACACTAAACTAAAATATTGTTTTTGTTTCTGCTTCAGAACTTTAAAATGCCCCGCAATGTTTACAACTGGAAGCGCACCTTTAGGGAAAACACGTTTTATCCTCCCTTCTTTATCTAACAGGATGACAGCATTGACTGTATTTTCCCAACCGGAGTAGATAATTTTAAAATCATCATCAATTATTTCTGGCATATTATCTTGACGCTCCAAGCGGGAAAGCAGTGTTATATTTTTTTCGACTTGTGTGAATATATCGGCCATTCTTGCGGCTGTGCTCTGGGCATAGGCAAGCTGCTGGCGGCCAAAGAGTTCAACCATATCTTTTTCCCGGGCATGGTTAACCGTCAAAGCGAGCAGTATGATCAAGATGATTACAGTTAAGCTGGCAAACCAAATGCGCATTTATATCCCCAATAACAACTGCTTTTGCTTTATAAGAAGTCTTGATTTTTCAGTAACAGGACAGCTTAGAATAAAGCGCCAAGTCTGCGGATGAACTTTTACAAAGTTGTTAATAATATTATTCATCTTCTTTATCCCCTTTATTTTCTTTGGGGGAACGCATTATACCTATCAAGACATAAACTAAGATAGACGCCGTAAGTGAAATGAGAAGTTTCGCCAAGCCGCTCTCAATTTTTAAAACATAAGAACAAATAAGCCAGGCGATAGGGTACGTAACAGCGGTTAAAATTTCCTGCATAACAATCCTTTAACAAAAAAATTATGGCATCTAAAAATCACCGCGAAGATAATCCTCCTAATATTAACGGCCTCCAGATAAAATTTCAATATAAATATAAAAAAGTATTATACCCCCTCTCCGGACAAATGAAGCCTGCAGGAAATTATTAAAAAGCTTGCCCACTATTCTAGCCTAATTTGAATGTTTTATGTTCGATGATTTAACAAAACTTTAAATTGGGACCATAGTTGAACTTAATTTTAGCTCCACAAAAATATTATTATCAAATATTCTTGTTCTTAAACATCATTGAGCAGATATGATTAAAATAAAACAATCTCAACAAATTAGATAACCACTCCCCTAACTGCCTCGCAATGATTTGCATCAATTTCCTGTTGGCGGCATATTGTTTTCAAGACAATGGCACATATCGTGCAAACATTATCATTCGGTCTAAATAAAATGATTTCCTCTTTTCATGACATCTAATTTATGTTATTGGCAGAGGTAGATTATTATTAATATTAATATTAACAATTAACGGGAAAGGAGACAAATAATGTCACACAACTTTAGAAAAAAAATTCTAAGCACATTCACTGCAATAATTGTTCTGCTCTTATCGAGTCCGCTCGTTTTTGCAGCAGACATTATACCTGGAGGTGAATCTTACTCCAAAGCTATTTTTGCCGTGGGCGCAATGCTTGCTGCAGGTATCGCTATTGGCGTGGGAGCCGTCGGCGCAGGGTTGGGTATTGGAACAGCTGCCAGTGGTGCATGCTCCGCGGTAGGAAGAAATCCGGGTGTACAGGGAAAGATTATGATGACGATGCTGGTAGGTATGGCTATGTCTGAATCCATCGCTATTTATGCCTTGGTTGTTTCTCTTGTACTTCTCTATGCTAACCCTTACATGCGTTATTTTTTGGGTTAATTCTTGACAAGTTAACTAAAAATTAACAAAGGTTAGGGGGAAAATTATAATGTCAGAAACTAAGAAAGATAAGCAGTTTTTTAATATAGGAGGCGTGTTCTTCCTGCTTATCGTAATCCCCTTATCACTGATGGCATTTTTAATTGCTAACGGCATGTTTAAACTGGGGGTTACCATAAAAGAGAGAACAGCTTATGTTCTCGATCAAAAATCTCAGGAAGAAATAAAAGCTCGTGCCATAAATACGGCGAATGAAGTTGCCAGTTTCCTTATGGAAAGTAAGAAAGACTTACTTATAGCAACAATTATTCCGACAACAGAAACCGCATACAAACAGTTTGTCCTTGAAAACAAGAAGCCGCTCTGGATCAAAGAGGGAAAGAAGATCCAAAAGGTTTTAATCCCCCTATATAAAGAGATGTCTCTTATAGATAAGAAGGGCAAAGAACTAATTAAAATTGTCGATGGGAAGGCAGCGCCGGCCTCGAAATTAATAAATGTAAGTGATCCGGCCAATACGACTTATAAAACGGAAAATTATTTCGCTAAAACCCAAGTTCTCAATAAGGGAGAAGTGTATGTTTCCCCGGTTACCGGCTGGTACATAGCAAGGGCGGCCTTTGCAAACGGTGCCAGATTTTCCGGAGTTGTTCGTTTTGCCACACCCGTCTTCAATAAAGAAGGTTTTGCCGGTATCATTACATTAGCTCTAGATTATCGTTTCTTGGCCAACCTCACCGATCACATCATCCCCACGCAGGCGGAACAAGTATTTGAAGTTGATGCTTCCACCGGTAATTATGCTTATATGGTGGATAATCGAGGTTTTATCATTGCGCATCCGAATGATTACCATATTGCGGGACTTAATAAAAACGGAACTCCTGTTCCCGCGCTTACCGAACAAAATGCGGCGACTTTGACCAAGAATGGTGAAGAAGTATTAAACCTCCATCAACTTAATTTCATGGATCCCGATTTACCGAAAATCGCTAAAGACGCAGCAGCCGGTAATTCAGGAATCATAACTTATAAATTTGGCGGTCACACCAAATTCGTGGCCTACGCGCCGATTAAGTTTTACGCAGCAAATATTCCCCAACCCGCAGGTTTTGGTTGGATCGGTATGGGATTAGACGTTGAAAAATACAATGAAGCCGCCATTAAAGTTTCTAAAAATATCGATAAGGAAGCAAAAGCATGGACGGCAACAATCATTTTCATTCTCATCGCTTCGATGATTATTCTTTTTTTGATAATGTGGTTGCTTGTTCGCGGTATCAATCGATCGTTGCTGGCAGAAGTGCCTGAAGGATCGGAACATCCTCTCTCTTTCGACGATGACGACGAAGAAGACGATGACAAATAAATAAGAAAAAGGCCGAACCAAAGTTCGGCCTTTTTCTTTAACAGTCTGTCCTTATACATCAATTCACTTTAATCACACCTAAATTGGACACCGCAATAAAACAAAGCGATAGATATGATTTTCATTAATTGTATATTCTATATACTAAGAACACGTGATACAAAATAACAGGCTGGGGAGAAGATTGTAAGCCGAGTTCTGTTCCGTGTTTTGGTTACCCTCCACGCGGCGATGATCATTCATCTGGGACAACAGTTGCCTGCTGCCTCTAGCGACACTACCCGAGAACATCGGGCGGGCAGCCCTTAAGCGTTCTCCTATTTGGTCTTGCTCCGGATGGGGTTTACCATGCCTTTCCTGTCGCCAGAAAAGCGGTGAGCTCTTACCTCGCCTTTTCACCCTTACCCAGGTTTTCACCCGGGCGGTATGTTTTCTGTGGCACTTTCCTTAGGGTTGCCCCCAGTCGCCGTTAGCGACCATCCTGCCCTGTGGAGCTCGGACTTTCCTCCGGCAGATAAATTCCCACCGGCGATCATCTAATCTTCTCCGGCCTGAAACTAATCTTACACTTGATTGATTTTTCTTTCAAGTAGCGAAGCATTTAATTGCATAGAAACGATTAATCAAATTCTTACAAAATTACCACTGGAATTACAAGGACGCTCTTTGATTTTTTTGCATCCGGTCAACGGCAACATGCATATTATTTTTCATCAATTGACGTATTGGCCAGCTTATCGGCATGGCTATTGTGCGAGCGCAGGACGTGTTTGACTTGAACCGATTCCAAGGATGAAAGCAGGCTACGAATTTCCGCCATTAAATTTTTTAAACTTTCGTTTTTCACGCGGTAGGAACCGTTAATTTGCTTGGACAGAAGCTCCGAATCTAAATAAACTTCCAAATTATTATACCCTTGAACCAATGCTCCTTTCAAACCTAAAATCAGTGCTTTGTATTCAGCGATATTATTGGTGCAATAGCCAAGGAATTCTTTACCTTCCCAGACAACATTTCCCGCAGCATCGGTTATAACGGCGCCGGCACCGCCAATACCTGGATTGCCGCGGCAGGCGCCATCACTATATAGTCTGTAATTTTCTTCAACCATAATTTCTAGGCCGGTTTTTCTCTGTTTTGGAAGTAAATTATTCGATTGCAATTGGGGCAACTGATTAACTCCAACGACTTTTGCAGTTCATTATAGAGTTGCGGCGGAATATTCATATGACAGCCGTTGCATACCTCTTTCCAAACGGAAATTACACCAACGCCATTATTTCTGTTTTTGATTTTTTCATATTTGGCTAAAAGATCGTCAGGAATTTTTTTTCTTAAATCGTTGCGCTTTTGCTCCCACTTCACAAAATCTTCATCTATCGTGTTTAGATCCGCTTCAATCTGCTTCTTTTCTTCTTCATATTTTTTCTTTTGTTGATTCAAAGATTCCTCATCTTTTTTCGCTAAAAGCGACACCTTATCCAACTCCTCCAGTATGGAAATTATTTCGGTTTCAACATTGCCGCACGATGATTCGGCAATTTCAATCTCTTTAAGCATAGCCTGGTATTCTTTATTGTTCTTAACTTCCAGAAGCTTTTCCTTGGCTTTGGCGGCATTTTCATTGAGTTTTTTAATCTCTTTTTCTTTATCCGTGTGAAGAGATTTAAGCTGATCATGCTTTTTTTTGTTTTGTTCGATTTCATCTTTAAATGCTAATAATTTTGCGTCGAGTTTATCCAGCTTTTCCGGCAGATTTTTTTTCCTGACCATGAACATAACCAATTGCGAATCACATTCCTGAAGCTCAATCAATAACAATAAATTCCCTTTCAATAATCTTCTCCTTTTTTTTATAGGATCCCGGGTATGAACCCCAGGGTAAGACATGGACATTTATTCCGCCTTCAAGGATGGCGTATTCTACCCTCCGTTGCGCGGGATTGTTCGACTTACCAATTTCAATACACTTCGTTTTTGAAATTGGAGTCTCACAAATAAAAAAAATGCACCTTTTAGGGGGTGCATTTTTAAAAATACCGGCTTATTGCCTTGCCATGTGTACCGTGAAATGATGGCATTGTTTGTTTCTTCACGGCAGTTATAACACTGGTTGCCAAGTTTGTGCTTCCTTTGCTTAAAATGATTGCTGCTCTTATCACTGTTTTCTTCCTTCGTTTGTTTGGTGGGCCCACCTGGGATCGAACCAGGGACCTACCGGTTATGAGCCGGTGGCTCTACCAATTGAGCTATGGGCCCGCCATTTACTTATTTAATGTATATCAGGGCTTGCCTTGATATACCCAAATATATAGCTTGTCAATACTATTTTGAGCCACGCTTTCGAGACTTGCTTTTCACTTTTTTCAAAATAGTAGTTTCAATAACTTCGGGTTCTTCTATCAATGTTTCTATTAGATCAGTTATCACTTTTTCTTCTTCCGACAAAGAGCTTAACCTATCGCTGATGCCAAAACGCATTCGCAAAACTTTTTCTTCACGAGGAGTCAGTGTTGACAATATTTTTCTTGTTTGATCCGCCAGATCCATATTGATTGTTGCTTCAGAAGGAGACATAATTTTTTTGTCTTCGATAAAATCACCTAAATGACTATCCTCTTCCTCGCCTATAGGAGTTTCCAGCGAAATCGGTTCCTTGGCAATTTTTAATACCTTCCTTACTTTTTCCAGCGGATATTCCATTTTATTGGCAATTTCTTCAGGAGTAGGTTCACGACCCAATTCCTGTACCAAGTAGCGGGAAGTGCGGATGAGTTTATTGATTGTTTCAATCATGTGAACAGGAATCCTTATTGTCCGGGCTTGATCGGCAATAGCGCGCGTGATGGCCTGTCTGATCCACCACGTTGCATAAGTAGAAAATTTATAGCCACGTTGATACTCAAATTTATCCACGGCCTTCATCAGGCCGATATTACCTTCCTGAATCAAATCCAGAAACTGTAAGCCGCGATTGGTGTATTTCTTGG
>DLME01000041.1:281-27941 GCA_002479215.1 Syntrophaceae bacterium UBA7544 | reverse complement strand
GATTGGTGTATTTCTTGGCGATGCTTACGACGAGGCGTAAATTTGCCTCGACAAGTTTTCTTTGAGCTATATCCGCTTTAAGTTCACCTTCCTCAATGGCCTTAACAACAGTTTTTAAAGTTGTTGTCGGTATCCCCACTTCTCGCACAATTTGCTTTATCTTTTTGTGCGCATCGTTTATTGCTACCTTGCTTTTTTTGAGCAGATCAATGGAAACACGATTTTCTTTGGCCACTTTTTTTTCATCAGACTTAGATCTTTTCATTTTCGCCCATGCTTTTTCCAGTTGCGCAAGGGTTAATCTGGTTTCCTTTTTATATTGAGCAATAACTTTTTCGGCTTTTTCTATCTCCTCGTTATAATGCCGCAGACGGGAAACAAATCGATAAATTTGTTTTTTGCTGAAGCGGATCTTCCGGCAAAGCGTAATTATATTCTTAGTGTTTTTTTCCAACTCAGCGTTTAATAATTCGCGATGTTTGCTACGCATAGTTTTGGATTTCAGTTTAACGCGCAAAACGGCATTTCTGTCGTTGAAAAGTTTAATCCTGGAAATCAGTTTTAGAACTCTCTCTTTGTGTTCATCTTCTTCGACGAAACCTTCTTCATCCTCAATATTGTCGACAACGTTTTTGATCCGAATTTCTCCAGTTTGCAGTTTATCGACAAGATTGAGAACCTCTTTAATCGAAACGGCTAGCCGAAAAATAGCCGACATCGTTTCGCGCGCGCCCTCTTCAATTTTTTTCGCTATTTCCACCTCCCCTTCACGACTCAAAAGAGAGACCAATCCCATTTCGCGCAAGTACATTTTGACTGGATCTCCGGTTTTTCCCGCGCCGGGCACCAGCGCCAATGTCTCTGGAAATTTAGCAGGCACAACATCTTCCGCCGGCTTTTTCACCATCAGCTTTTCACCTTGTTCGGTATCAATAATATCAATATTCTTTTCTCCAAAAAGCATGATAATATCATCAATCTGATCCGAAGAGGTTATATCCGGCGGCAACATATCGTTGACATCATCGTAAGTTAAAAATCCTTTTTCTTCACCCAGTGAAAGTAATTTTTTAAATTCATCGGATTGCAGTTCTTTAGCCATTTGGCATCTCCCAATATATTTTATTTATCGATTTCATCTAGTGTAGTTCTTTTTCTTCTTTCATCAAATTCTGCTTCTGACAAGTCAACAGTTGCTTCAGTTCTTCATCGCCGCTTTCTTGTGCTTGACTCAACTTAAACTGGACCTGGCGCCTTTGTTCCTTATACCATTTTCCTTTAATTTTTCTTATAGTATCAGTAAAGTTTTTTTCCACCATTGTATCATCTGTCGGTGGTGCCTCAATGCTTAATTTATATATCTTTTCACGCAAAGGCCTATCATCATCCGCGGATAAGATAATATTGATATCTACAAAACCCAACAGTTTGTATGCTTCAACAATTTTTTCTCCCAGATTCTTCAACTCCGGATGTAGAAAAAAATCCAACACCTTTTCACTTTCCACATAAGCAGTTTTCTGTGGATAATCCAGCAATAGCCTGATTAGGTGCACTTCTACAGGATCAATGCAAGGATCAATCGTTTGCTTCTGGCTGCTACCCTTAGGTTTAAGCTGGACATCTTTTTTATGGATCTCCTTCTTCAATAGTTCCTGATCAATACCCAACTTTTCCGCAATACGCTTAATAAAAAGGTTTTTTTCGATTTCATCGCTAATCTTACCGACAAATTCCTTGGCGACCTTAACGACATCACGATTTTCCTCAAAAGTCTTTCCGCCGCCTAAAACATTATCAATATAGTAATCACTTATTGCCGGAGCGTGCGCAATAAGTTCATTAAGTTTATCTTTGCCGTATTTTTTTACATAATCATCTGGATCGCATCTTTCCGGCAATATCAACGCCCGCGCCCGCATTCCCATGGTTAAAAATAATTCCAGGCTGCGGTCAAGGGCTTTTATCCCTGCCTCATCCGGATCAAAAAGAGCGACTACTTCCAAAGTGTAACGCCGCAAAAGTTCAACATGTTCTCTGGTCAATGCTGTGCCTAAAGTGGCAACGACATTGCCAATACCTGCATTCCATAGAGAAATCAAATCAAAATAGCCTTCGACAATAAGAGCAAAACCATGCTTGCGGATTTCCTCTTTTGTCCTATTCAAGCCATATAGAACTTTCCCCTTGATATAAACAGGCGATTCCGGTGAATTCAAATATTTCGGTTCGCCTTTTTCTAAAATTCTGCCGCCAAAAGCTACCATTTCGCCAAAAATATTTTCAATGGGGAAAATCAGCCGGCTACGAAACCGATCGTAGAAACCTTCTTCTTTACCGGCGATAACCAAACCCGCTTGCTCGGCTAATTTCAGTGATAAGCCGCTGCCCTCTATGTAATTTGTCAATGAGCGCCAGTTATCAGGAGCATAGCCCAACCGGAATTGTTTGATAGTTTCTTCGGTAATACTCCTATTTGCCAAATATTCACGAACGTCTTTGCCTACGGAAGAAAAGAGATTGCGCGTAAATTGCTGCGCCGCCCTTAAATTCAAGCTTGTAATGTTTTCCCGCAGTGAATCTTTTTCCCGGCTTTCTTTGCTTATTAAACGCTGCGGTAATACAATTCCTGTTTTTTCCGCTAAATCTTTAATTGCTTCCGGAAAAGTTTTATTGGCAATTTTCATCAGAAAAGTGATGACATTGCCGCCCTCACCGCAGCCAAAACAGTAAAATATTTGTTTCTCACGATTTACAGTGAAAGATGCCGTTTTTTCCTGATGAAAAGGGCATAGCCCGATAAAATTCCGCCCTGCTTTTTTTAAAGTAAGGTATTCGGAAGCCAGCTCGACAATATCTACCCTGCTTTTGATTTCCTCAATCTTATTATCATCAAAACGCACTGATTATTTTACCCATCCGTAATTTAACCCTGTCTATCTTCTAACCTCTTATTGAGATAAAAACGCCTTAACTTTTTCGCCAACTGTTTTACCATCAGCCTTATCGGTTAACTGCGGTATCAAAATTTTCATTACTTTACCCATATCTTTAATGGAAACAGCGCCGGCTTCTGCTATCGCTTTTTTTATTACAGTTTCTACTTCTTCAGCAGACATTTGCGCCGGCATGAATTCCTGCACAACTTTCAATTCCGCCTCTTCCTTTTCTACAAGATCATTTCTTCCGCCCTTAGCAAACTGTTCAATGGAATCCTTCCTTTGCTTTACTACCGCGGAAAGAATCTGCAGGATTTCACTTTCGTTTAATGGCCGCATCAAATCAATTTCTTTATTATGCAGCGCTGTTTTCAACAGACGAATGGCTGAAAGCCGGATTTTGTCCTTGGCTTTGGCAGCAACAGCAATTTCTTCATTTAATTTGGCATTTATATCCATTTTATTCACCTTTTCTTAATTTAACCTAATTCATCTTGAAGTTTCCTGCCTCCAAGAACATGCATGTGTAAGTGAAAAACAATTTGCCCTCCTTCGTCATTGCAGTTAATGACTATGCGAAAACCTTTAGCGGCAATTCCCTTAATCTGCGCCACTTTTTGAGCGGCGTTAATTAAATTATTGGCTACACTGCTGCTTTTTGTATCAATGTCCATCAGAGTAGAAACGTGTTTTTTAGGAATGACGACAACATGCACCGGCGCCATCGGATGAATATCATCGAAAGCCAGTATTTGATCGTCTTCATAAATTTTGGTGCAGTGAATTTTACCTTCGACAACCTTGCAAAAGATGCAATCGGACATAAATATCACCTCCCCATTTTAATTAAGAGGCTTCTTGCCTGCTCTAATAGCGTCTTCCAAAGAAACCGCACCCGTATAAAGCGCGCGGCCAATAATTACTCCAGAAATTCCGCAATCTTCAGCTTCCAGAAGTTTTTCCACATCACTAATCGTCGCCACACCGCCGGAAGCAATCACCGGTATATTTATTGCTGCGGCTAAAGTTTTAGTTGCTTCAATATTTACGCCTGTCTCCATGCCGTCCCGTTTGATATCAGTATAAACAATGGCTTTTAAACCACAGTTTTCATAACGCCGAGCAAGCTCGATTGCATTTCGACTGGTCTTTTGTGTCCATCCGCGAATGGCCGCATTACCCTCCAAAGCATCAATACCTAAAATTATTTTCCCGGGAAAAACCTTGCCGGCATCGCGGACTATTTTTTCATTTTGCAGCGCTGCTGTACCCAAAATAACACTGGAGACATCATTTTTTAAGTAAAACTCAATTGTCTCCATGTCCCTTATGCCGCCGCCAACTTGAATCGGAATGCTAATTTTTTTAACGATTTCCAAAATAATTTCCGCATTACGGGGTAATCCTGCTACAGAACCATCAAGATCAACTACATGAATCAACTCGGCTCCTTTTTGTACCCAAGTAAGCGCCATTTCTACCGGATTGTCCGCATATAGCGTAACGCGGTCAAAATCACCTTGAGCCAGCCGTACACATTTGCCATCTTTGATGTCAATTGCCGGAATAATGACCAAATAAACACTCCCTAGCGGAAAAAAGTTCGAAATCACGGTGGAGAGATTCCGAGAAGAAAAAGCATTTATCGCCTGAGTGGTAATTTTTAACGTACAAAGCCGGGAAATGTCTCGAAAATTTCATCCATGCCTTGTTTCGACAGCTGTTGTGCGGTAAGCCATTTACCGCCACCTTTATAAAACGAAGATATTTGGAATAAATCCTCCATAAGCGATTTTTGCGTTTTATCAAAAATCCCCCGCCAAATTGTACTACTGTCAATTGGTTTAATCATATAAATCTCAAAAGCTACAGAAGCCGGACGTTCCGAAGAATAGTCGTAACCCACTCTCTCGGTATAACGGTAAATATAACCCAGGACTAAGACATCCGCTCCTAATTCATTGCCGACTTTTTTCAAAACTTCCAGTAATGGCTTCTTGAGCGATTCCGAAGAAATTCTTTTATAAATACTTTGTACCTTATCAGGAGGAATTATTTGTATTTCTTTTAACTCACGCAATTTTTCAACAAAGATATCCTCGACTATTTTTTCCGCTCCCTTTAATATTCTTCCGCTGGAGTAACCCGTGCTGCAGAGCGGACAGATGACTGTATTCCCCAATCCTTCCTCCGGAATTAAGGGTTGGAAAGAAATGACACCGATTCGCACTGAAGCTTTGACGCTTCCCGCGTTTTCTTCCGCAGCTTGAGTTGTAGGCGAAAAACCCAAAAGAGCGACTAAGACAAGTCCGACAATGCAACTAATTTTTTTCCAAAAGTAATTGAGCAATTTTTTACCTCACTTTTTTAAAGACTCCCCTTGGTAGAGAGGACTCCTTTTATATCCTTGTTTAAAGTTACTGCTTTTCTCAACGCTCGGGCAAAAGCCTTGAATGCCGCTTCAATAATATGGTGACTATTACTGCCATAAGCCAGGTTGATGTGTAATGTTACGCCACTGTGATCGGTAAACGCCTTAAAAAATTCTTTAACCAAAGCCGGATCAAAGCCGCCTATTTTTCTGCGTTCATATTTGATATTATAAACCAGATACGGACGGCCGGAAATATCCAAATCCACACGGCATAAGCATTCATCCATTGGTACCGAGGCCGAACCGTAACGATTAATGCCCGTCTTCTTACCCAGCGCTTTCCCCATGGCCTGTCCCAGACAAATGCCTAGATCTTCCACCAAATGATGGTCATCAATTTGAGTGTCTCCCTTGCTTTTGACAATAAGCTTAAAAACCCCATGACGCGCAAAAAGTTCCAACATATGGTCAAGAAAAGGGATGGTCGTGGCAACCTTGCTTCCGCCACCTTTATCCAGGCTGATTTCCAACTGTATATCTGTTTCCGTTGTTTTGCGGATAATTTTTGCGCTTCTAGCCATAGTCGCCTCAACACTTAAACAACTTTGTTTAAAGGATACTCTATTATACCCTGCGCCCCCGCTTCCAGAAGCACAGGGATCAGATCCCTCATACTTTTTGCGTCCACAATGGATTCTACCGCAAACCATTCCTGCGAAGACAAGTTGGAAATTGTGGGTGATTTGAGTGAAGGAAGCAATGCCATAACCCTCTTTAAATTTTCTTTGGAAACATTCAGTTTCAACCCTACTTTTCCCATCGCTTGTAGCGAACCGGTAAGCATTGTTTTGATTTGCTCAATTTTCTTGCGCTTCCAGGAATCGTTCCAGGAAGCACGATTGGCAATCAGCTGCGTGTTGGTCTTCATGAGTTCGTGAATGATCCGCAGTTTATTGGCCTTGATCGTGGAACCGGTTTCTGTAACTTCCACAATGGCATCTACCAGGCCCTCCACTACTTTGGCTTCAGTCGCCCCCCATGAAAATTCAACATGAACGTTGATATTTTTTTGGGCAAAGTATTTTTTTGTAAAATTAACTAACTCTGTCGATATTTTTTTCCCTTCCATGTCGTCAATTTTTTGATAAGGCGAATCCTCACGGACGACAAGCACCCAGCGCGCCTGCCGCATTGAAACCTTCGAGTAAATCAAGTCCTGCACGATAACGACATCGGATGAATTTTCCAGAATCCAGTCTATTCCCGTCAGACCCAAATCCAGGGTACCATCTTCAATATAACGAGATATTTCCTGCGCCCGAACCAGAGTGCACGAAATTTCCGGGTCATCGATATCGGGAAAATAGCTGCGGCTGTCATAGGTAATACGCCAACCGGCCTTTTTAAATAAATCTACAGTATTTTCTTCCAGAGATCCCTTGGGAATCCCCAATTTTAAAACTTTCATTTATATACTTCCTTGGGATTAAAAATTTTTTCCCCGACGATAACAAAATCATCGCCCTCCAGCTTCCGGTAAAAACAGGATTTATAACCTGTATGACAGGCCGCTTCACCCAATTGTTTTACCTGCAATAAGATTGAATCGTTATCACAATCAATTAAAACTGCTTTGAGTAGCTGGAAATGTCCTGATGTTTCTCCTTTTACCCAGAGTTCCTGACGTGAACGGCTCCAGTAAGTAGCTTTGCCTGTCTGCAGCGTCATTTCCCATGATTGGCGGTTCATGTAAGCCAGCATGAGAATTTCTTTAGTTTCGGCATCTTGAACAATCGCGGGGATTAAACCATCTCCTTTGGCAAAATTAGGCTCAATCATTTTATCCTTATGTCTTCATTAATTTATTTTTATTTAAATGATGAACTGCTTTAAAGCAAGAAATATTTTTACCATTAATAATCATCTATTTCCAACTTGCCTACGCATTCTTTTCGTGATAGAAAAAAATGGCTAAAATGTAATCTATCATTTTTTATTAATTTCTTTATATCTGCAGGAGGTTTACATATGTCTTTGCTCATTGGAGGAATCATTTCCGCCGTTTTAGGATTGATCAGCTTAATATTTTGGTGGTCAGACTTCATGACGATAGTAAAGGGAGCATTTCCGATTTTCTTGCTTTTGGGAGGAGCTTTGGCTGTTTATGTAGGAATCGATGAAATACAGGATAAAATCAGCGAAGAAAGACAGAGCCAAGAAGCAAAATTGGAAAAAGCTAGGGAAGAAATCGAGTTGGCGAAGGCTGAGGCTGAAAGATACAAAGAGCAATTGAACAAATTAAAAGATTCAAAGATGTAAAGATAATTTGTTGCTAGCCGTCGATTGTGGACACTGCCAAGCTGGAGGTGTTTAACAATAACCGTCCTATCTGATAAATGAATAATTCTTTTTTATAATGTTTTATTCCATCATCCAGGCAAAGAAGTTATCTATACTTCAACACTAAACAAACACCAACATTAGATTATATTCAATTAACTATAATCTCTCAGTCAAAAAATTCGATATCTTAACGAACAAACCCCTCCTATTTCTATATAATCGAATTATTTAAACATTCATATAGATCGATTCCAGAAACGCCCGATGGGGCTCCATTGGCGACATATGACAGTAGACGGCGGGCGGCCCTGGCTTGGAGTAATTTAGGTTGACACCGACTGGAAAATTTGGTTTTCTTTTTCATTAAAATTGGAGCGTCCACTCATGACCTAGGGTGGGCCTGTGAAAACATCACGCAAGAGGAAGCCACATGGATCACGATAATGCCGATTCCCAAACGCAGGTGCTGACCCCGAAACAGCTTGAGGCCATTCGGCGGTTCAATACCTGCACCATCGCAGACGCCATCGAATGCTTCAATGTCCGGCTCTCCAATGAGGGGTTTACCTGCCCGGGGCTTAGCCTTGTGACTGGCCCGGACGAGCGGATACTCGGCTACGCCGGTACGTTCCGGGTCAAATCGTCCGACCCGCCGGTGACCGGGGGGCGCTTTGCGGAACGCACCGACTGGTGGAGCACGATCGAACGTCTGCCGCGTCCGAGAATTGCGGTATTCCAAAAACTGCACGAAGACGCTGGAGAAGGGGCCTGCATCGGAGAGGTTCACGGGGCAATCCTCAAGGCCTTCGGCTGTGACGGGGTGATCACCGATTGTTCAGTCCGCGACGTTCCCGGTCTCAGGAAGCTGGGGCTCACGGTATTCGCGAAGTCTGTCATGGTATCGCAATCCTTTATGCACATCCTCGACTTTGGCACGCCGATCGAGATATTCGGGCTTACGGTGCGTCCGGGAGACCTCCTCTATGCGGACTGTCACGGGGTGCTAGCCATTCCGATCGGGATCGCGGCAGAGCTCCCCGAGGTTGCGAAACGTATTAGCCGGCAAGATCGATCTATCATCGATCTCTGTCAGGCTCCTGATTTTTCTCCCAAAAAGCTGCTCAAGACTCTTCGGGAAAACAAACAGTGCAGTTGAAAATCAGCCGGGGTACCATGGCCGTCACTGCCGATTCCCCAACATTGTCGTACAACTTCACAACAAAATTAACTTGCACAAAGCGATTCTGACGGCAGTATAAACTTGACGTTCATGGGGTAACCGCTCTAAACGGGAATTATTGTACATTAACAATACAGCATGTGTATGAATTCAAGTGGTTGCGTGAACACAAACAGCGTTATTATCAATTGGCATTTGTTTATCCAGTTAAACCACTAACATCATGATTTTTACTGGGTAAGTTTTTATTAGAGTACGTAAAATTCCGTTTGGTGTGATGACTCTATTTCCCTTATTAAGCTGTGGCTGTATTTTTCTTTTCTACTGTTAAAGTGATCTACCGCTATGCCCTTTGCTGACTCTTGCGCTCCGATCAAGAAACCTTGTGGCTCCTTCAGTCCCGATTCCGGGACACAACGCTGGCCTCCCGAGGTAAGTTCAACCTCCTTCACTGCACACCTCTCGGATTTACAGACAAGGCCATTGATGGATATGGACTTTGCGATCTCTTGCCCGCTAGTCCGGCCTCTTCTGCCTCATATCCGGTTTCTGTTCATCAGGTTACGGCTTTGCTTCACGCCTCCTCCATACTCTGCCTCGTAACGACGCCCCTGCGCTTCGCTAGCACTTCACTTCCATTAGGTTGTGCAGGGGACTTGCACCCCCAAGCCGTTGAACATGCTCGGCACACATGAACTGGAAAAAGCACAGAAGCTGTGCCCTTTCCAATGAAGCACGCTTGCAATAACGATAAGTTATTGCAGCGCGCCGATCTGAAAATCGACGTTGAGGTGATACGCCTGCCACTCGTACTTCGCACTTACCGCAGCGATCTGTGCCGACGTCAGATTCAGCTGGGCCTGACTCAATTCAACGATGGAGCTAAGCCCGAGGGTGTAGCGGCTTTGGGCAAGGTCGAACGAAGACTGCGCCTGGTTGAACATCTGTTCGGTAAGGGCCAAACGGTCGTAGGCTGTTTTTCCGTTCAGGTAGGCAACGCGGACGTCACGACCCGCCTGAAATTCCAGATCGTTGACCCGCTTCATGGCAGCCTGCGACTTAAGCCTTGCCTCGGTTTCACGGGCTTTGAATAGTCCACCGTTGAAAATCGGAATGTTGATGTTTACACCAATGGCGCCGTAGTGGTCCGCCACCTCGGAGTTGCCGGCCGGCACGAGGCCGGTCGCCCCCGTGATTTCGATTTTCGGATAGTGGAGCGCGTGCTCGGCACCGGCGAATTTTTCCGCTGCGCTCTGCTCCAGGTGGAGCCCTTTCAGATCGGGGCGGTTCTGGAGCGCCTGCTGCACCAGATCATCCGGTTGGTCGGGGAGCGGCTCCGGCATCGGCTCTTCGGCGAGATCGAACGAGGTGCCGCCTGGCAGTCCCAGCACGGCGGCAAGCTGGGACTGGACAGCTTTCAGGGAGTTTTCCGACTGGACTAGGAGCAGTTTGGCATCGTCGAGATTAACGTTGGCAAAGCTGGCGTCGAGCGCCGATTTCAGCTTGTTATTGGCTAGTGCGGTCACCTGGTCTGCTACCAACTGCCGTGTCTCGACAGTTTGCCGGGCAATCTGTAAAACGGCCTGCGCCCGGAGCACCCCGAAATAGGCTTGACCGGTCGTCAGGAGTACATCGGCGCGGGTCTGTTCGGCCGTCTGGTTTTGGGCATCCGCGCGAAGCTTTGCCATGTCGACCAGGTTCCCGGTCCGGCCGAAGTCGGTGACCATCTGGTTGACAGTAATGCCGCCGGCGACGTGGTCGTAAAGGATCGGATTGGTCAATCCCCCCGCAGCCAGACGGGTGCCGTTTTCAGCGTCCACTCCGGTGGCGCTAGCCAGTAGCGTGGGGAAATAGGCCGACCGGTATTCCGCCGGGACTTGGGAAGAGGCAGCAGCGACGAGCGTTGCTGTTGCCAGATGGGGATTGTTCTTCACTGCCAGCTTTTCCGCCTCCGCCAGCGTCAGGTGCAGTTTCTCCTGGGCATGGAGGGGGGTACTCGCGAGAACGAGGAGTACGGCCCCTACGGCAATAATTAAATGTTTGATCATACACTCCTCCATTTTTGCAAAAGCGATCCGATTCCCAATCCCTTTCGCTCCTTGCCGTACACCAGCAAATACGCGGCGGGAACCAAGAATACCGTAAGCACAACCGACACACCCAATCCCCCCAGGACCGCCCGCGCCAGCGGGGCGTACGACTCGCTCCCCGCTCCAAGCTTGAGGGCCATGGGGAGAAGCCCGATGATGGTCGCCAGGGAGGTCATCAGCACCGGACGGAGCCTGATGCGACAGGCAGCCGCCACCGCCTCCTGCACCCCCATCCCCTCCTCCCGCAGACGGCGGGTGAATTCGACGATCAGGATGCTGTTCGATACCGCGATCCCCACCAGCATGACGACTCCCATAAGCGACATAACGTTGAGCGTCGTCCCAGTCAGCAAAAGGGTGACGATCACTCCCGTCAACGCCGGCGGCACAGCAACCAGGATGATGAACGGGTCGATGAACGAGCGGAACTGGGCTACCAGGATCAGGTAGAGGAGGACCACCGCGAGGCAGAGCCCGATGGCGAAACTGCTGAACGATGACCTCATCCCCTGCACGCTGCCGCGCAGGGTAACGGTCAATCCTTCGGACATTTTGGTCTTGGCGATGATGCCGTCGATGGTGTTGGCTATCTTGCCCAGGTCTTCATGCTGCGGCCGGACGTAGATGTCGATAGTGCGACGTAGCTGGTAATGGTCAACCTCCGTGGGAGAGGTGATGCGGTGCAAACTGCTGATCATGTTCAGCCGGGTCGGCTCGGTGCTGCCGACAGCCTTGAGTGGGATCGCCGACAAATCCGCCAGAGAGGTGATCTGGTTTTCCGGATACTGAACCGTTAGCATGTAGTCGTTGCCGGTCTTCGGGTCGATCCAGTAGCTCGGTGCGATCATGCCGTTCGAGGTGAGAGCGGTAATAACGTTGTCGACCACCTCCAACTGGTTCAGGCCGAGCTCGCTGGCGCGGGTCCGGTCGATGTCCATCCTGAGCGCCGGATAGTCCAGGTCCTGCGGTATGTAAGCATCCGCTGCCCCGCTTATCGTACGGATTTGCGCGGCGAGCTTCTGGGCCATATCAAAGGCGGCCTGCATGTTGTAGCCCGCCACCTGCACATCGATCGGGGCCGGCATCCCCAGGTTCAGTACGGCATCCACCAGGGCGCCGGACTGGAAATAGGTGGTCAATTCCGGAAGCTCTGCGGCAATCCGCCGCTTCACCCGGTCCATGTACTCATAGCTGCCGATCTTGTGCCCTTCCTTCAGACTCACCTGGACAAATGCGGTGTGCATGGCGGAGTTTGGGGTATAGATGGCAGAAAAGTCGGGGGTCGAGCCAATGTTGGAGACCATCATCCCTAGGTCTTTTGGGAGGACAATCTGGCGAACCAAGTTCTCCACCTTGGCGACCTCTTCCTCCGTCAAGGAAAGGCGTGTGCCGGACGGTGCCTTGAGGTTGATGACGAACTGGCCGGCATCGGTACGCGGGAAGAACGATACGCCCAGAAGCGGAAAAAGGGCAACGCTGAGCGCGAAGATCACGCCAAACCACGCCAGCGTCGCGATCGGCCGCCGCAGCGTCACGGCGACCGTCCGGTCATAGAACTTGAGAAAAGATTCAAAGCGGTCGTTAAACCAAACGTTGAAGCGTTCGCTGAAGGTGATCTGCCCCTTCGGGTGGTCCACCGTGACGGACATCTCGGAAGCCGGCGTGCCGTGGTGGGCGGGGGCCTTGATGAAGCGGGCACAAAAGAGCGGCACGACGGTCATGGCAACAATGTACGAGGCAAACAGGGAAAGGACCACGGCCAGCGCCAGGGCGGAGAAGAGGAACTTGCTCACCCCATAGAGAAAAGTGACCGGGAAGAACACCACCACAGTGGTAAGGGTGGCGGCCAGGACCGGGAGCGCCACTTCCGCCCCTCCCTTTTCGGCGGCTATCTCGGGGGCCTCCCCCAGTTCAAGGTGGCGGTAGATGTTCTCCAAAACGACGACCGAGTTGTCGATCAGCCGGGAAAAGGCGAGCGCCAGCCCCCCCAGCACCATGCTGTTGAGAGAGCTCCCCCCCAGCGAGAGGGCGATGAAGGTTGCCAAGGCAGAGAGGGGGATCGAAAAGAAGACCGCCACCGTGGCCCGCATGCTGCCGAGGAAGACCAGGATCATCACCGAGGTGAGGAAGAGACCGATCGCCCCCTCATGCAAAAGCGTCTCGATCGCAGTCTTCACGAACACCGACTGGTCGAACACTACCCGGCTGATCAACTCCTTCGGCACATCGAGCAGGTGCTTCACCGCATGCTTGATCCCGTCCACCACCGCGATGGTGTTGGTGTCCCCCCCCTGCTTCAGGACCGGGAGGTAGACCGAACGCTGGCCGTCGACCCGGACGATGTTAGTCTGGATCTGCTGAGCGTCCTTGGCAATGCCGATGTCCGCCACGCGGACCGGGGACTGGCCGACCATTTTGATCGGCAGCTCGTTGATCTGCTCGACAGTATCCAACTGGCTGTTGGTGTAGATGTTGTAGTCGAGGGGGCCGATCTGCACGTCGCCGGAGGGAAGGATTAGGTTCGCCTCGTTGACCGCCCGCACCACGTCCATAATACTCATCTGGTGCGCTTCCAGCTTGTGGGGATCGGTATAGACCATGATCTGGCGGTAGCCACCGCCGAAAGGCTGGGGGACGCTGGCGCCCGGGACACCGGCGATCTGGTTGCGCACCTGGAACTGCGCAAGGTCGCGCAGCTTGGTCTCATCCAGCCCCTCTCCCTTCAGGGTCACTAGGCAGACCGGCAGGCTCGAAGCGTCAAACTTGAGCACCACCGGCGGCAGCGTTCCCGGCGGGAGCCGGCGCAGCTGCGCCATGGCCAGGTTGGAGATGGTGTTGACCGCCGAATCTGGATTGGTGCCTGGCTGGAAGTAGACCTTGATCACGCTCACCCCCGGCAGGGATCGAGATTCGATGTGATCGATGCCGCTTCCCAGGGTAAAGAAGCGTTCAAAACGGCTAGTGATGTCGGTTTCGATTTGTTCGGGAGGCATCCCTGAGTAGAACGTGGCCACGACCACCACCGGGATGTTCATGGAGGGAAACATGTCGACCGGCATCCTGCTTGTACTGGAGACCCCCACCACTAGAATGAAAAGGCTGACGACGAGAATGAAATACGGATTGCGGATTGCAAAACGGGACACGGTTTAATCCTCCAGGTGGCCGTTCGCCGAGAGCGCTCCGCCCATGGTCGTGACCTTAGGCTGCACTTTCTGGCCGGCCTGCAGGCTGGAGCGTTCGCCGATCACGACGAGGTCCCCCTCCTTCAGCCCGGAAAGGACTTCCACCTTGTTGGCGGTCTCCAGCCCGAGGGAAACACGCCGAACCTCGATCCGGTTGCCAGCTGCCACCACCATCACCTGGCCGCTGCGGCCGTTCGCTCCTCCCGTGGGTTGCTGGGAGGTTTCGCCGCCGGTCAAATCGACCGCAGTCACCGGGATAGATAACACCTTTTCGCGCCGGTTGAGGTTCAAACTCACTTCCGCGTACATCCCTGGAACTAAGACCATCTTCGGATTTGGCACATCGATCTCGGTGTTCATGGTACGCGTGCTGGAGGAAAGTTTACTGGTGAAACGGGCAACCTTGCCGAAAAACGCGCGGTTGATGGTCGGGACAAGCACCTTGACCTGTTGGCCGACATGGACGGTGGGAACGGCCGACTCGGGAACTGGAACAATAAGCCGGAGCCTGCTGTTCTCGGAGAGACGCACCAGTGGCATAGCCTGGATCTGGGAGGCGGTGCCGGCTTGAATCATAGAGCCGGTGTCCGCGTAACGCTTGGTCACCACGCCGTCGAAGGGAGCGGTCACCCGCGAGTAGTCGAGCATCGTTTTGATCCTCCCCAGTGCGGCTCTCGCCACTGCAACCTGGGCCTCCGCCACCAAGTCCCTGCTCCTGGCATCGTCGATCTCCTGCTGGGCCACCAATCCTGGTCTCTGGGCCGCGACCTGGGAAAGCCTTTTGAAGGAGAGATCTGCGATGTCATGCGCTGCTTGCGCCCGGCGCAATTCGTCCTTACCCACCGTTAGGTCATCCGCCATCTCCGGGACTTCCAGCACGGCCAGCAACTGGCCCTTTTTCACCCGGTCCCCTATATCCACATGGATGGCCCTGACGTACCCCGCTACCTTGGCCATTACCTCAATCTCCTGAAACGGCCTCAACTCGGCGGTCAGACTCAGATCGCTCGACAGGTCTTCCACGGCGGCTTTTGCCACGGCCACGGTCACCTCGGTTTTCTCGCTCCCCGTATTGGAACAGACAGCGACGAACAAGACGGTGATAGCGAGTACCACTAAGCGTACCGCGAGTGCAATGAATCTTGGCATAGGTATTCCTCTCTTGAAGGGTTGAGTTGTGCAAATCATCTAAATTCTCCGTGACACGCGTCCGGCATCTTTTTTTCCGAGTTGTTGGCTGCGCGCCAGCTCCATGACCAAAGCGTCTTACCGTGTCCCCCCGAAATGCAAAAACCGATGACAATTGAAGATCGGCTGAGATTCTGGCGAAATCCGCCAAAGGTCGCTTTAAGTCATTGAGTATTTTAAAGAACCATGGCTATTATTTTATGTCTGCACCATGCTTTGTCTCTCTTACCGCAGCCAGATCTAATACGAATTTATCCAACATATTAATATGGATTTATTATTTAAGATTAAAAATTATGCCGCAATTGTCCGCTGTATAGCTCGTTTCGCATCTCCACTTCTCACACCCCGAACTACCTCCGCCATTTTCAGCCTATTTTTTAACGCCGCTAACACAAACCGATTAAATTCCCTTCCAACAAGGGAACACAAAGCTAGAGTAGTCCGGTAATTTTATGCCAATCTTTTTGAAACTGTTTGATGCAGTAAGTATTTTTATGGCATATAATGAAGCTATCCCACATATCAATATGGCAATCGCCGTCTATATCGCCTTGGCTGATATATTGTAACCTTCTTATCTTCTTTAATTATAATTGCTGTCCTTGCATAAAGCATAGAATACCATATTCCAATTTGTTTTCCTTTATCATCAAGAAGTGCAAAGCCAAATTCAGATTCATCATAGTCACGAGCTCTCGATTCCATATTTTCGACCGTCCTACAAAGTTTTTCTGGTGTGAAATCCATTTTTTTCCACGAGGTAGGTTCCAGAGTGTAGGTCTTATTCAATCCTAATATTGCCCTAGGGTAAACATCAGAACCGCTGATGTAATAGTTGATATCTGCTTTAACCTCACACTTTTCAAAAGAGCTCTTCACCTTTTCGTTCCCGACGAATTTCCCCAATTTTTTATCATCGGCAGATGTCCCTGAAGCAGCGGTTAAGAAAAGAAGGCAACAAAAAATATTAATAACAATCATCCGTTTTTTTTGCATGTTTCTTTCTCCTTTATTTAGATTTGATTTTTGATTGGATTTTTTATCTGACATAAGCCACCTCCTTATGGTGCATTTCCGTTCTTCCGAACGTATCCCCTTATAGTTAGTTATTTATATTTTCTTATAGCAAAGGTGGTGCCAACTTATAAAAACTGTAATATAGAGATTGCAGCTTGGAATGGTGGAAGCGTCCAGCTACGGTAGACCGGACATTTTGCTTATTAGAAACTTTATATGGGTTTAAAAACTATGTTAAAAATAAACTTGATTAGATATGGCATTTAGCCACACTGGGGCGAAATGCCATATTTGCTCTTGATATCGATTATATGAATAGATTCGGGTATGCTATAAAATGCCTTAAAAGTTTTTGTTTTCCTCAGATGTTGATAATTTTACATTGATAGGATGAGCGACTGTGTAATGATATCAATCCTCTTCATCACTGACGACTCCATACCGCCGAAGCTTTCAGTATAAAGTCGTGCGGTCTGAGCCCAACAGCCGTGCGGCGATTGTCTTGTTGCCGCCAACAGACTGCGGTACATAGAAAAGATAACGTCGCTCTACCTCTTCCATGGACACAAGTTCAGCAGGATCGCTGCTGCCAATGATCATATCCGTACTACGGTAAGCGCGAATTTTCCCCGAAAGATCCTCCACGATGAGCTTTTCATACTGTGTCAATGCTACAGCGCGTTCGATGGCATTCCTCAGTTCTCATACGTTCCAGGACCATGCATAGTCAAGTAGCTTCTCTGCTACAGCTTTCGACAATTCCACTACGGTTTTGCCAGAACGGGTTGCGAACTGTTCCATGAAATGTTGTGCTGAGAGCAGAATATCCGTTCCCCGCGCACGAAGCGGAGGAAGTTCAACCAGGATTACACTAATACGAAAAAAACCCCTCCCGGGACCAGTCTTCTTCTATAGCGGATTCGAGGTCACGATTTGTCGTGGCGACGACTCTTACATCAAAAAATATCTTCCTGTCGCCTCCGATCGGACTGATGCTACTTTCTGCCAAGGCGCGGAGGAGCTTTGGCTGCGGGTTCAATGGGAAATCGCCAATTTCGTCGAGAAGCTCGGTGAATGTTCCGCGTATATGACCAAAAAGTTCGCTTTCCAATAATTTTTCAGGTAACGCAGCACAGCTGATCGCAACAAACGGTCCGCCTCGCCGTCGGCTTTGTTCGTGTAAAACCATGGCGACAAACTCTTTACCAGTACTGCTTTAACCGGTGGTCAATACCATGGCTTCGGAATTGATCATCTGCGATAGCTTGTCATAGAGATTCTGCATCTAAACGCTCGCACCGAGAAGTTCATCGAACTTTTTAGTGCGTTCAAAAGCTTCATTCAGAATATTGAGCTTCTCTTGCAAGGCAGAGTGTTTTACCGCACGTTCCAAAGTAAGAGCTTGCATGTCCATTTCGACCGGCTTTGCAACAAAGTCGTATGCTCAAGCGCGTATTGCTCCGACTGGCGGCTCCAGACTGCCAAACACTGTCATCACGATGACAGGTACATCCCGCCTGTTCGATACAATCCGGTCGCAAAGTCCAAGGGATTATACCACGGTGGGAGCCGCACTTCAACTTTATCACCACGCCAGCGTGACGTTGTGCGGCAAGGCCCCATCACTTTTTTAACCGAATTTTTAAGGAACTGTAACATTACTGTAACTATCGTAAGCTAGTATGGTTGGCAATTACTAATCAAATCATTTATCAACCAAGGAGGAAGAGAATGAAGAAAACATTGAAGAAAACATTTGTTTCGCTTGCAGCATTACTGCTGCTGGCAACACCGGTACTGGCGGCAGATACTCAGTCGGCAGCTAATCAGCCGGTAATCGATCAGCCGGCAGCCAATCAGCCGGCGAATAACGCAGGCGGCCTGACCATGAATTACAAGGGGATCACGGTCAATTTTGGGGGCTTCCTCGAGGCGGCGGGCATTTACCGCAACAAGAATATGAATTCGGATGTGGCAACGCCGTTTCAAAAGCTGCCCTTGTCCAATTCAGCCGGCTATTACCAGCAAGAAACGGATTTCAGCGCGCGCCAATCCAGGCTTTCCCTGCTCGTCCAGGGCGATTATAGTCCCCGAACCCACCTTGCTGGGTATTACGAGATGGACTTTCTCGGCGCAGCCACTACCGCCAACTCCAATGAAAGCAACTCCTATAACCCTCGGATCCGGAATCTCTATACGACAATCGATTGGGATGCACTCGGCGGGTCTGCACTCGGCCTGCACCTGCTGGCCGGCCAGAACTGGTCACTGGTCACTTTGAACGACAAGGGCATTACGCCGCGCAACGAAGTCAGTCCATCCGTGATCGACGCCCAGTATGTGCCCGGCTTTACCTGGGCGCGTCAGCCCCAGTTCCGTATCGTGGCGGACTACAATAAAAAGTTATGGCTGGCGCTTTCGATCGAAAATGCCCAGACTGCGAATGCCGCCACGGGACCGAACCCGTCTGCAAAGACCAACTTGGCGATCGGCCAAACAGCAGGTTCGAATTTCCAGGGGACCATATCGGCAAACGCTTGGCCGGATTTTATCGTGAAACTAGTCTATGAGCCCGGTTGGGGACATTTTGAGATATTTGACCTTGTCCGCACCTTCGAGTCGAGCATTGCCGGCAACGGAACGGTGACGAGTACGAATCCTACCGAAAATTCCGTGGGCGTCGGCGTCATTCTGCCGCTGTTTACGGAAAAACTGAAGTTCCAGTTCAGCGGTCTCTACGGCCAGGGGATCGGTCGCTATGGTTCCGGCCAGTTGCCCGATGTCACCATGGACCAGATCGGCAATCTCGTCCCGCTTACAGAATTGCAGCTTCTTGGCGGCCTGAGGTTCGACCCGACGAGCGAATGGAGCTTCTACGCTTATTATGGCCGGGAGCAGGTAGCCGGGAACTACCAGGATGTTGGCGGCAAAGGGTACGGCTTAGGCAGCAATCTCTATAACACCACCATCGGCGCGCCGATCTCCAGCAGTCAGGCCCAGGTTGAAGCCGTCTCCCAGGTTACAGTCGGTGCATGGTGGAAATTCTACCAGGGCAGCTTCGGAAAGTGGCAGGCCGGCTTGCAGTATTCTTATACGGATAACACATACTTTAGCGGCATCGGCGGAAGCCCCTATGCAACGAATTCGATTGTGATGACAAGCCTCCGCTACTATTGGTAGTATGCCTCTTCCGTAAAATCCGTAAATTGCTTTGGGGGGGGGCCGCACGCCCCTCCCAATATCTTTTACCCGAGCGCACCAGAATATTGGTGCTTCCTTCCTGGATGGCCTCGATCCCTCGATTTTTCTTGCACAAAAACCCGCCAGTGGCAGGTTTTTGTCTTTCGGGCTGATAAAAATTTTCACAATCTGGCGACTAGCCCTGTCTATACGGTGATCAGTGCCCAGGAAAAGTTCCCCCAGCCGACAAAAGCAGTAAACGAGCTGTGGCAGATGGATTTCACCTTTTTTAAGGTGGTCCACTGGGGATGGTATTATCTGCCCACCATTCTTGATGACTACAGTCGATTTATTCTGGCATGGCGGTTGTGTCGGGGTATGTCAGCAAATGACGTAAAGTTGACCCTTGACGATGCGATTTTATTTACAGGTATACGATATGTAAAGATTGTCAGTCGGCCGCGGCTTTTATCGGATAATGATCCCTGCTATATTTCCAAAGCCCTGAGTGACTATCTTGAAGAAGAAGGGATTGGCCATACCCATGGTAAGCCTTATCATCCGATGACTCAAGGAAAGATAGCGCGGTATCACCGATCTATGAAAAATCTCATTCTTCTGGAGTATTATTACAGTCCCTCGGAGCTTGAAGATCAGATCAGCGCCTTTGTGGATTATTACAACAATGATCGATATCATGAGGCGTTAAACAATGAATGTCAGCTAAGTTTCATTAATTATCTATAAATTCAATAAATCATATTTTCTTACAATTTAATACTTATTCATCCAAATAAATATTTACAAAATCCTAAAAAGATGTTAGCTCGTCGGTGTTTTAATAAGAAGTTATGGGGAAAATATTTACAAATAAATATCGGTAATGAAATTTTATATTTTAATTAGTTTGTCAGCATTCTGTAATACGAAGCATATAAATTCCCCACAAGGTTGCATAAAGATAAATGATAATCCTTTAATAAACGCCCGTTTTTAAGAAGAATTTTTTAATAAGAAGGGGGGAAAAATGAAGAGATTTTGGTTAATTTTGTTATCGCTGGGGCTGGTTACGGCCTTCAGCGCGTCGGCCTTCGCGGTCGATGTACAATTTAGCGGCTCGTATTATGTAGCCGGAATGTATCTGGATCAAGTATCGCTGATAAAAGGGAATACTCCTATATCCAAAACGGTGCCCAACATGGACAATGAGAGCACAGCCTTCTACTATCAGACACTGCGCGTCCGGACGGACTTTATCATTGACCCGGGCCTGAAGCTGGTCACCCGTTTTGACGCTCTGGAAAGAATCTGGGGCGGTGAAAGGTCAAATCCCGGAACAGGCGGTTTTGTGAATGGGTTTACGTCCTGGCCATCGGCAGGAACTCTGGCGGAAACCGAGAACATCGCCTTTGATTGGGCCTACATTGAATATGCTACGCCCCTCGGTCTGTTCCAGGTAGGCTATATGCAAGATGGACAAACAGGAACTATTTTCGGCGACTCCTATGTCCCTCGCGGCCGGATAAAATATTATTATACTACCGGTCCAGTAACGATTATTGCCGATATAACAAAAGTAAAAGACCAGAGCTACTCGGCCGTTAATAGTACGGCAACCACCACAGATGCGGACGATGATAAATACGGTCTTGAAGGAGTTTATCAATGGAAGGATGGCAAGGCAGGCATGAAAGTCAGTTACTACCGCTATGCCGCTGACAGACCAACAGATAACTATACAAAATACTATACCCTTTTCACGCCTTACTTCATAGCCCAAATCGGCCGTGTGTACCTACAGGCGGAAGTCAACTACGCCTGGGGTGAAGCAAACTCTTATGATAACTCCAAAGCAGGTCAAGACGTAGAAATGGAAAATCTTACCGCCTTTATTGACGCCACTGCCACTTTCGGCTCAATTTATTTCGGCGGCACTTTTGCTTATGTATCGGGTGATAATCCCGGCACTACGAGGCAGGAAGGCGGTACTCTAAATGGCGGCATTGAATGGAATCCCTGCTTGATTATGTTCAACTACTATGATCGTACTTGGTGGGTTGGATCTATTCCCGGCTACGGCACTACGGCCAATGAAGGACCCATGAGTAATGCTTGGTTCTATCAAATCAGGGCCGGTGTTAGACCTACTCCTGATTTAGATATTACGGCTTCCGTCGCCTATGCAATGGCCGACCAGCCCCTGACGACTGCACCTGGTTGGGCCAGTGACAAGTCTTACGGCTGGGAACTTGACGTTACCGGTACTTACAAAATCACTAATAACCTGCAATATATGCTGGGCGTTGGTTACTGGTGGGTAGGTGATTTTTACAGAGCCAATCTCACTCAGTCCTCAGCACCGCTCAGAGATGACTACATGGTCATCAACAAACTGACTCTAACATTCTAAGAAATTGATGTTGTTCAAAGATAAAAATCCCCGAGGGGTGTTTCCTTTCGGGGATTTTTTTATTGATATTTACCTATTATTTTAATCCTATATGTGCGCGATGCGCTTCGAATAAATCATAATTCTTTTTGAGTAACTCAGGAATAGGCAATTCATACGGGCATCTTTCGATGCAGATTCCGCACTCCGTGCATTTTTCTATAGATTCCATCGGAATTTTCAAAAATTCAACCGAAACTTCAGGAGACATGCGACTGGCGACAATCGGATAACCCATGGCCGGAGTAATTATTACGCCATTCGGACAAGGCTGGCAATATTCACAGCGGCGGCAGAATTTACGGCCTAATTCCTGCCGGTATTTATCCATGTTTTCCCAGTCCTCATCCGTGATTTCATTTGGGCGATCATAAATGGAGACGATTTCATCCACAGCTTGTACCGAATCAAATCCGGGAATGGGTAGGGCATCGGGAAATTGCCGCAGGTATTTAAACACCAGGGTGGCATTGTCAATTACACCGCCCGCAAAGGGTTTCATAACGATTATTCCTATACCCTTTTTACGTGCATATTCGTGCAACTTATCTTTGGCTTCCGGTTCAATAAAATTGAAGGGAAACTGAATCGTATCGAATAATCCGGTTTTGACCAGTTTAACCGCCATCTGCAGATTGTGCGAAGTAACACCTAAAAATCTAATTTTGCCTTCTTTCTTTGCTTTATCGGCTTCACTCAAGGCTCCACTGTCTTTTGTAATTTTCCCCCATTCCTCATCATTGGCCACTTGATGAAATTGATACAAATCAATGTAATCAGTCTTTAACATTTTGAGGCTTTGTTCAAGATTCTTACGTAAACCTGCTGAATCACGCATAATTGTTTTTGTCGCAATAACTATTTTGTCACGGACAGGTGAAAGAGCCTGACCGATTTTGGACTCGCTATCCCGGTACATATTGGCCGTATCATAAAACGTGATTCCTTTATCATAGGCATGGCGCAAAATTTTTACAGCTTCATCGGTCTTCAACCGGATTATAGGAATCCCGCCAAATCCCACTTCGGACACTTTAAGCCCAGTTTTACCTAAACTACGATAGTCCATATATCCTTACCTTACCTTGACGAACTTGTTTTTTTGCGGCTCACCAGCATTTCCCAAATCATCAACACGGCGCCGATGGATATCGCCGAATCGGCGGCATTGAATGCCGGCCAATGCCAGGTACCGATATAAAAATCGAGAAAATCTACAACCGCACCGAATCGTATCCGATCTATAAGATTACCCACAGCTCCGCCAAAGATTAGAGTAAGAGATATCACGATGAGCACATCTTGTGCCTTACTTTTTAAAATATAATAAATTATCAGCAAAATTGCCAAAACGGTGATACTGATAAAGAAAAGATAACGGAATATTTCCGGCGCTCCGGCCAGGAAACCAAAAGCTGCGCCGGGATTCATTACATAAACAAGGCTAAAAAAACCATCAATCACCTTATATGAACCATACATAAATAACTTTTCTCTAATAACGGCTTTTGTTATTTGATCCAATACAATGACAGCAATCGCGCCAAAAATGAACAAAACTATATTTTTTCTCACAAAAAAGCTCCCCAAAGTAAACTTATAAGTTAGTTAAGCAACGGTCGCAAATAGCCGGATGTTGTTTATCAGCGCCTACTGATTCAGAATAAATCCAGCAGCGCTCGCATTTGTCTCCGCGAGCTTTTTCCACGCCAATGGTTAATCCTTTAATTTCTTCGCTCTTGTAGGGATTACCGATTTCTTTTTCATCTACCAGCTGCAATTGAGAAACGATCAACAAGGCACGCAAATCTTCCAAATGTTCTTTAAATAAGCCGCGTATTTTTTCCGGAAGCGCCAGGCTAATGCGTGCATCCAGTGAATGGCCGATTATTTTTTCTTTTCTGGCCTGTTCCACTGCTTTGGCAATTTCCGCCTTGGCCTCAATCATCACCTTCCAGCGTTCCCCCAATTCGGCATTGACATACTTTGTGTTTACCTCTGGAAACTGCGTCATGTGTATGCTGGCTTCTTTATCTTTCCAGGAAGGCAGCGCCCCCCATATTTCTTCCGCGGTAAAGGTAAGGATCGGCGCTAAAAGCTGCATCATCGTTTTTAAAATAATGAACATGGCGCTCTGGCTGGAACGCCGCGCGCCAGATGCGGCCTTATTTGTATAGAGCCTATCTTTTAAAACATCAAGATACAGAGCGCTCAAATCCACCGTGCAATAATTGTAAAGGGTATAGAAAACAACGTGGAATTGGTGACTCTCGTAAGCTTCCTTTACGCGCTTGATTACTTCTTGCAGACGGTTAAGCGCCCACTTGTCCATTTCTTCCATCTGCTTATAGTCAACCATTGCAGAGTTGACATCGAAATCATAAAGATTGCCCAGAATGAACCTACCGGTATTGCGAATCCGGCGGTAGGCTTCCACCAAACGCTTGAGAATTTCATCGGAAATTCGGATATCGTCAGTATAGTCTTCCGCCGCTACCCAGAGCCGCAGGATTTCCGCACCGTACTTATCAATAACCTCTCCAGCTTCGATGGTATTGCCCAGCGATTTGGACATTTTCTTACCCTCACCGTCCACGACAAATCCATGTGTGAGAACGCTTAAGTATGGCGCCCGTCCTCTTGTTCCCACAGATTCCAAAAGCGAGGAATGGAACCAGCCGCGGTGCTGGTCGGAACCTTCCAGATACATATCCGCGGGCGAGTGTAAATCTTTTCTTGTCTCCAAAACAGCCGCGTGAGTCACTCCCGAATCAAACCACACATCCAGAATATTTGTCTCTTTGGTAAATTCAGAACCCCGACAATGCGGGCAGGTTGTGCCTTTGGGCATCAGGTCTTGGGCTTCTTTTTCAAACCAGATATCGGCGCCACCGGCTTCGACTAATTTCACCAGGTAATCGAGCATCTTTTTTGTCAATACTTCCGCTTTGCACTTGCCGCAATAGAATACTGTAATGGGGACGCCCCACAATCTCTGGCGCGAGATGCACCAATCGGGGCGATTTTCCACCATGCCGTAAATACGGTCATGCCCCCACGAAGGAATCCACTGAACCTGATCGATGCAGGCCAGTGCTTTTTTGCGCAAATCGTTTTTCTCCATGGAGATAAACCACTGTTCGGTGGAACGGAAGATGATGGGATTCTTGCAGCGCCAGCAATGCGGATAGGAATGCTCCATAGGAAAGTGTCCGAGCAATGCGCCAACTTCTTTTAATTTTTTGATGACGTTATCATTGGCATCGAAGACAAATTGGCCGGCAAAGTGTTCGACAGCTTCGGTGAATTTTCCATTATCATCCACAGGAGCGTAATTTTCCAAACCGTATTTAAGGCCGATTTCGTAATCTTCCTGACCGTGGCCGGGGGCGATGTGCACACAGCCGGTACCTGCTTCGAGTGTCACAAAAGGCGCCAGAATTAAAACGCTATCTCTTTTCACCAGCGGATGAACGCATTTCTGTCCTTCCAGAACCGAGCCTTGGAATTCATCCAGAATTTCATAATTTTTATTCTTATAGCCGAAAGCATCTAGGCAATAATCAAGCAGGTCTTTGGCCAGAATCAGCACCTCATTATTCACTTTCACCGCAACGTAAATAAAATCTTCTTTTAGGGCGATCGCCAGGTTAGCCGGAATCGTCCACGGGGTTGTCGTCCAGATTACTACACTTACTTTTTGGCCGGCAAGCGCAGGTAAAACCTTGCCGACATTGGAAGTGACCAAGAACTTAACATAAATAGACGGCGTGTGATGGTCGGCATATTCCACTTCCGCCTCGGCCAGCGCCGTTTTACAGGAAGCACACCAATAAACGGGTTTTTTACCCTTGTAAACACTGCCGTTTAAATAAAGTTTACCGAATTCGGCAATGGTTACCGCCTCATAAGGATAGGCCATGGTCAAATAGGGATTATCCCATTCGCCGAAAACGCCCAATCTTTTAAATTGTTCCCTTTGGATGCCGACATATCTCTCGGCATAAACACGGCAGGCACGACGCTTGTCGGCTTGCGACATAGTGAGTTTTTTATTACCTAACTCTTTATCCACCTGATGTTCAATGGGCAGACCGTGGCAATCCCAACCCGGCACATAAACGCCGTCAAAGCCCGTCATATTTTTAGCCTTGATTACAATGTCTTTGAGGATCTTATTGAGCGCCGTTCCTAAATGAATATTGCCGTTAGCGTAAGGCGGTCCGTCATGCAGAATGAACGGTTTCTTTCCTTTGGCGGTTTTTCTGATTTTTTTATAAATGCCCATTTCTTCCCAAATTTTCAGCATCTCCGGTTCTCTTTGGGCCAGATTCGCCTTCATTGGAAAATCAGTTTGGGGAAGATTCAAACTCTTTTTGTAATCCATTTATTGCTCCTGTATCTCAAAAAAAATTAGCGGCATAGCCGCAAAACATAGCTTTTGTTATATGTTGCAGTGCAGTATCACATAAACACGGCAGTTTCAAGTATAACCACAAACCACCAACATTAATAATTTCCTTGACAAATTTACCGGTCATGCTACCTAAAAGAAACAAGGTACTTTATATGAAAGTAATTTTAGATTAAAAATTTAAAATGGTTGATGGCATGGAAAGGATGGAATACGATGCCGGACGACAAAAAGCGGAAAATTCGGTTGGAATACCCCTGTCCGTGGATCTATAAGATCATCGGTCCCGATGAAGACGAGATGCACAGTGCCGTAGCAGAAATCATCCGGGATCGTACGTATAAGATATCCCATTCACGCAGCAGCGAAAAGGGCAAATATCACTGTCTCAATGTGGAGCTATCCGTAGAAAGCGAAAGTCACCGAATGGCTCTTTATGAAGCCCTGAAAGCTCATCGGGCTGTGAAGATAATTTTATAGATACCTGAAAAAAAAAGGAAGCAAGTTTATGTAATTCACTTTCGTCCACAATAACATCAATGTGCTCAAAAAAAGAGCCTCCGGCCATAAAGGCTTGGGGGCTCTTAATTTTATTTGTGATCTGTGGTGTGTAATTCTGGATTCCCGCCTGCGTAACCTGAAGGTCACAAGCGGGAATGACAGTGTTGGCTAGGCTTTCGACATGAAAGCGGCTTGGCCGGTTTTGCTACATACCCATGCCGGGATATCCGCCGCCCGGAGGCATACCGGGCATTCCGCCGCCAGCACCCTTCTCTTCGGGCTTATCGGCAACCATACACTGCGTGGTCAAGAGCAATGAAGCGACGCTCGCTGCGTTCTGCAGGGCAAAACGGGTAACCTTGGTCGGATCAATGACTCCGGCTTCCAGCATATCTTCATACTGGTCGGTGCGGGCATTGAAACCGTAGGCGCCCTTCTTTTCCTTTACCTTTTCCACAACGATGTTGCCTTCCATACCGGCGTTGTTGGCAATCATTTTAATCGGCTCTTCGATTGCTTTCTTCACAATATTCACGCCGACTTGCTCATCGCCTTCGAAATTAAGTTTGCCTAACGCAGGCAATGCGCGCAGATAAGCAACCCCACCACCCGGGACTATACCTTCTTCAACGGCAGCGCGGGTAGCATTGAGCGCGTCTTCCACGCGGGCTTTCTTTTCTTTCATTTCGGTTTCGGTTGCGGCGCCGACTTTAATTACGGCAACACCGCCGACCAGTTTCGCCAACCTTTCCTGCAATTTCTCTTTATCGTAATCGGAAGTGGTCTCTTCAATCTGA